>NZ_NRGT01000088.1:0-127154 GCF_002332285.1 Glutamicibacter sp. BW77
ACAGCTCGGAATCAAATCAGTGAGCCGGCACGAGCTAAAGACCAATGCATCTCCCCACCAGATGACTGGGCTGGATATCGGCCTCGACGGAAAAATACCGGGTTCGTGGGGCACCTATAACAATGAGTTTCTAGGTGTGTCCGTCCACCTCTACGGCACTCAAGAATCAGCCGATCCAGCTGCTCAAAGCGGGTTCATCAAACTAAGGATGCAACTCACCGAATTCTTCGGCGAACCGAATCGTCCATGGGACAACGAAGAGACGCCACCCTGCATCTGGGAGGCAAATGGTCGGACAATTACTACACACCTCTTCAACCATCGGGACAACTGCGTGATGTTGAGTGTGGAAGATTCAGTTCTAGCCGCCATCGCAGAAGCCGATTCCAATGCCAGCTGAGCAATTACAGGTACTCCGTGAGGAATAAACGTAAAGCGACTCCCCTGAGTTTCGGCGGGGTTACGTAAAAGAGTTGCCCTAATAGAATATCGGGTGACCGGTAAGTCGGCCAGTTAGGAGGAACGCTGAGTGAGACGGTTCGGATGATCCTCGGTGTGGCAGGGCCTTGCCAGCGCAGTGCGGCGCTTCGTGCCAACCAATGCTCCAGGCGTCCCGATATCCTTCAGAAGTATGCTGTCCCAAAAGGTGTGGCAGAGAGCCCCTATTTCTGAGTTGCTTGCGAGGAGCCCCGATGCAGAGCGAAGACCACGTTTCCGAAGAAATCACCATAATCGTTCCCAGACTGCGTGACGTGTCTGGCCGCGAGGCAATGGCCAAGATCTATGCCTCTTCCGGGCTGTTGACATTGACTGCAAACTCGACGAGTCCGGCACCGCGATCATCTACGCCCCCGAGTCTGGCGGACTTGACGAAGGAAACCCCGAAGGTGAGTTCGTGGAAGGGCTGATCCGCATCTTTGACGCCCGGCTTCGAGCCATCCCCACGCCAGAGAACGGCTCGGAGCCGAGAAGCTAGTCAACGACACCCTGAAAAATCATTCCCGCTGAACCAGAAAGCACCCCTACCATTTCCGAAGACGGCCACGATGGTGTCCAACGACCGCTGCGCTGCGGTCGCCTACCCGAAAGGGAACCTTGACTGGGACACCAAATACGATCGGTTCTGGAAAGTATCGATTCCGGTTTTTGCAAGGTAAAGAATCGTACGCATTGCGTGAGAGGCTTTGAGCGTGACCATTGACATCCAAACCATGCTCTACCGAATTACTGCTCAAACCTTTAATCAGAATTTCATCGTAAAACCCGAGGATTCTCTAGACGACGGGTATCTGCACGTTGTCCGAGTGGATTCCACGTTAGGAACTGAACGCACAGCTATTTTCCGGGCCACTTATGAGTGGGTGGATGTCTGGATTCCCGAGTTGATGGTAGGTGCAACTATGTTCGACTATGGGGACGTGAAAGAGGATAAAGAAGATGACCTTCGAAGACTGTGCATTGCTACCCGCGTCTATCTTGAAGGAGGAGCTCATATCGAACAGCGCAGACGCATGTTTCGAAAGGATCTTATTCCTCTCGTCATAATCGATGTGGATGGCCTGGAATGGCGCTTAGGTAGAAACCACTGTGTGGTTCCCTATCTGTAGAAAAGTATCCGTGGTCGAAGGCAACTAGGGCGACAGGATTACCCAATAGCGTACTGATGCATGCTTGTATATTGGTCCCATGCGCGCCATAGAAACAGTTCACGCTGAACCACGCGACTCGAATGATTCGCCCTGCTATCGAGTCAATTTTTGGGAACAACCTCGTGCTGGATACGGATGGAACTTAGATGCTTTTGTGCTGGTTGAGGTGCAGGATGTGTCAGAGGCACTCCGTTGGGTGGAGGAGCACGCCAATGGGCGGCCCTTCGAACTGTTCGCAGAATTAGACTCCGAGCCCGAGAAACCGTTCGGCGCTCCGCGAAAAACAGCTCTTGTACGTTTATTCGGAAACAACCCCAATGCCGACTAGACCGATGAGGTATCAATATTTGGCGTTTGGTATTAGCCCTAAATGATGTTTCGACCGGTCCCAGTAGAGGAACCCTCTGCGGGACACCTAGGGGTCGCCGCGGAAAACGGAAAAATCGTACGCTAAGGGCGAGCGGAACCAGATAGCAACTGGATTTCAGCTTGCCGACGGAATCAAGTCAAAGTCCGTCCCGTAGCGGGGAACCCCATGAGGTTCTTCATACCGCTGATGTTTTCACGAGCCACTCGTGGCGATCTTTTTCTTTGTTGCTTCAACCAGCATCGCGGCTCCATCACTTTGAACTATGTATCTTTTTCCGCTCGTCAGTTCAATCTTTAACGCTGGACCGGATTTCCATAAGATGACAGTGGAACGGTCCTGCCCCAGCTTCCACCCACCGCCGAGATAATCCGAAGTGTCCACATGCTCAACATATTCGACCTTTGAAATCTTCGGATAGGAAAAGCGTCTCACCCCAAAAGGGAACAACCCAAGAGAAACGTGCTTGTCCTTCACGCCTATAAAGCTGAATGAAACGATCACCCCAATGGAGACGTAGGTTCCAATCACTACGAAGGCAATAAGAATAGGCTGCGTGGAGCCACTCAGCATTGACGGAGTATAAGATCCAACTGTTACCGCAAAGATGACCACGCCCAATAGTTTCGCCCACCAAGGCGAAGCAGTTCTATCGTTCGCTATCTTTGGAACTTTCACACGCACCCTTACACGGATCCATCATTATAAGCCGTTAATTGGTTGTTCCGTGGCAACGAACCATGGGGACTGATGTGCAAAGTCGGTTCTGCTCTGAACCCATTTTTCGACCGTGATGATTTCCCCAGTTTCAACCTCCTGGTAAATGATCGCTGGTACACCGGACTCGATGAGCTCTAGTTCAGCACTGCTGAGGTTTTTCGAAATTTCTTCGAAACTAGGCCACTCTTGAGCTCCAAAAAGTTTAGAAAGCTCGGCGGGAGAAGGAGCAAGTTGAGTCGGCGCTGCCATTGCAGGTGCTACGAAAATCGTGCCCGCGAGAAGTGAAGCGCTAACAATGGCGATAGTCGCCGAGAGAGTCTTTTTCATTTGTCCTCAGAATGTTGAAAGTTACAGGTAGTGCAAATGCTATCTGCAACTTAAAACATATCCTCATCAGCCGAAGAATTACGACGTTCAAACGACGATGCACGTATCGAAGCAATAACGATTCGTCCCGATGAAACATTCTGCAAATAGGCGCACCGCAAGGATATAAAGTGTTAATCCGAACCCCAAGATTTTCACTACGCTGTTTGGATCACCTGTAGGTGTAGCCCGTTAGCGGAACGCTCTACGGGACGGGTGGCTCCGGTTGAGAAGCTTTTCCGCACATGGCGTCCTTGCCTATGTTCGGTCGTATTCTTCCATCAGCGGGCGTTCTCTGATTGCTATAAGGGAGCCATCGAATTAGACGTCAATCATTGGTGTGATGCGGACTTGGGGAGTTTTCGGTCGGCGGGGTGAGCTCTGTCAGTTCCCCGGTATGGAAGGCGATACGTTCAAAGAGCGGGACGAGGAGTTCCGTGATTTCTCGTCCTACTTTGGTCAGCGAGTACTCTACATGCGGTGGCATGGTCGGCTTCTGTTCACGCAGTATGAAGCCGTCGGAAATCAAGGATTGCAGGCACTGGGACAGCATCTTCTCACTGACACCGTCCAAGGCGCGCCTGAGCTCATTCCACCGAAGCGTACCGCCCCACAAGGCGAGCAGGATCAACGTGCCCCACTTGTTCGTCACATGACCCAGAACAGCACGGGTGGCGCAGTCAGCCGGGACTGACAGCATGGACTGGTGAGGTTTTTCTCCTGTTTGAGGCATACCCTCATAGTACTTACTAAATAGTGGGTACCGTAAGTTTGGAATATTTCGATGCCTGGCATCCTTCTACCTAATGTGTTCACAACGGTGAACGCGTCACTGTCCTTCGGAGTATATATATGTCATCTAACATCTCGCCCGTCATTGTTATCTTCGGGGCCGGCCCCGGCCTTGGAGCGTCGGTGGCCCGCCGCTTCGGCCGTGAAGGTTTCCGGGTGGCCCTGGTCGGACGGCGCCAAGAGCCACTTCTCGAGTTCGCCGAGTTGTTGAAGGCCGACGGTATCGAAGCGGTTCCGTTCACTGCCGACCTCTCCAACCCTGCGCGGGTTCCCGCCTTGATTGCCGGCATCCGTGAGCGTTTCGGCCGTATCGACGTCATTGAATATGGTCCGGCCAGCGCAGCCGACCAAGGGTTTGTCCCCGCGGCACAGCTAGATGTTGTAGCTCTGGAAAAATATGTGCGCCTGTTCCTGCTCACCCCCGTGGAAATCGTTCGTCAGGTCCTCCCCGAGCTCATCGAACGTGGCAACGGTGCGATCCTTGTAACCCATGGGTCTTCCTCCGCAACAGGGATTCCCTTCCTCAGCGGTGTCGGACCGGCCATGGCTGCCATGCGCAACTATCTCTATTCCCTCAATGGTGAGCTTGAAGGCACCGGGGTCTACGCAGGTACCCTCACCATCGGAGCCCTCATTACAAGTGGCGACTCCCTCGCCGACCAGGGATTCCCCGGTGACGCCGAGGCTGCCACCACGTTCCCGACAGTTCACCCCGATACTCTCGCTGGACTCTACTGGGACATGTATGTCCAGCGCCGTGCCGTCGAGCAGGCCTACCCAGAGCTTGTCGTAGCGGTATGAACAGCAGCAACGTATAAGTAAGTGGACAACACCGTCGAGTTCGATCAGGTGAGAGTGTGGTCGGGCTTGGTGGTGCGCCGCGGGAAGCGGATCCAGGTTTCATGAGGCGTGAGCAAAACTCTCTCTCAGGCGACCCGTCGGTGGCCGATCGAATCGCGTCAAGCAACAGCGGAACGAGATCGATTGGGCCCTCCCGCATATGAACCAGATAGAGCATTTCTTTTTGTACCGAGTCAATGGCGTCGTCCCGATAGGGGCCTGTCCGGATTAGCATCTAAAACCATCCCGTAAGACAGTCTTTATACGGGACACTCGATCCGTTGACTTGGTAAATTTTCGAAACTCCGAGTTTCCAAAGATTTCAGATTCCCATATACCCCGCCCGAGAAAACGCCCGGTGAAGGGACCTTATACAGACACCAAAAACGGTCGTTTACGTGACATCGATATTTCGGAAAAACATACTGTGACTGTTGACATTATTTGGCGGCTAAAGTGCAATTCTAAATGGCGGTTCGTTGGGTTCCGCTAGAAGAACGGTGGCCGAGACGGCCGGTGTTCTAATGCTTAAACGATGGAACGCTTCGCTTCATGTCGCTTGTCACTGCACCTCTGTTTCAAGGGCGCGCAAGACTAGAATTACACGCTAGCGGAGCTACCCTCGCAGGTGGTCTCGGTAATTGTAAAAGCAATGCCGAGCGCATTTGTGGACGCGAAGAACAGCTCTAGGCTTCAATTCGACGCAGTACGGGGTCTGCGATAAGGCGTGACGGTGCGCACAGAGTTTGACCAAGTTGCTGAAAGGCCTGATCTCTGTCCGTGAAGTAGCCGCAGTCGGCGCGGACAAAGCGTGAAAGGTCATATGGATCGCTACTACTCCGGCCGTCCCAATTGACCGCGCAGCGCCCTACGGCCTCGAAAAGCGTTTCGGAGCCTTGATTCACGAAAGGGGACCCTCCTCGACAGCCAATTGGTCCGAACAACTCGGACACGGGGTGCCAGCCATCGATATTGAACTCGGGCCAGGCTAGCAAGATGCGATTTGGAAGGACAAAGCCGAGGCGGGGAAAACGTGCATACCAAAAAGATCGATCGATGAGCAAAATACGCACCCGAGTGCATACACCGAGGGAACGCGCAACGCTTTCTAATAGCGCCAATCGTTGACTACAAGAACCATATCCGCGGATTAATGTGCGCGAAGCAGGCGTGTTCTCTTCTAAGGCGTAAACAGCCCGTATTTCATTGCTGATAATCGAGTGCGCCGCCTTGAGCACCTCAATATTTTCGTGCGATGGCGCTAGTTCACGTGAACGGGCAACCAGCCCTGCCACAACAGGTGCTTCATAGTCCAGAATCGACGTCGGAGCGACTGAGCCCGGTTGTTCGTGGCCCCAGCCAGATCGGGCTGAGGTGCGCTTGTACCAAGGTGTAATGAGCGATGAAAACGCCATTTAGGTCTTCGCCTGGCTCACGCGACCATCTTTGTGTCTGCGCACTTCACGCAATACGATCTGCTCCGGACAAACGGTAGAGAGAAAGTCTCCGACAGAGTGTGCCAAGCGTTCCTCACCGAGGGTGTACAAGATCCGGTTGGCATCACGCCGTTCGGTGACGAGTCCTGCATGGCGTAAGACAGCTAAGTGGCGGGATATGGTCGGCCCGGTGGCTTGGAAGCGTGAAGCAATCTCTCCGGCAGCTAGCTCGCCATCCTTGAGGTCTTGCAGAATTTGCCGTCGCGTGGGATGAGCTAATGCAGTGAATACGTCGGACATTGCGTCTATCATATTTAGCAATATAGCACATATGCTAAATAATGAAATTTGGGTTCACCTTCTTCTACCGGTAAAGACCCGTAGAGGACTTTGCCATAGGACTGCTCAGCGAAAAACCCTCGACAGCATTTCTAAAAACTAAGTTCCCTAGTGGGAGCGTGATTATTTCTGAACCGCGCCCTTTACTCCGATGTGCGTCTTTTAGAGATGAGAATCGTAACCCTTAAACGTTATTGCTCATTAGTAGCAAAGACCGTGGCCCAAACTTTGACTTTCTCGCGGAGCTCGAGGCGCACTTCTTGGTTATCTAGCTCTTTACGCAGGATGGAAAGGCTAGTTTCGGCAGCGGCATCGTCTCCACAGTCACTGCCCCCAATATTAGTTTCGCTACTTAATGCGATGTCCCAAGACGATGAGCCTTCGCAGGAGACGATGAATCCGACCGAATCAAATCCGTCAGGTACTTCTCCGATGGTTAGTTGAACTGATCCGTTACCTTCCACCTCGCTCAGTATTTGATTTCCCGCAGAGAGGCGCTGAATAGATTCCGAATGTCTCTTATAGACCCCTGCTGAATCCAAGACAGTTGAACTGGGTGACGTGGACGAATTGTCCGGAGTTGTTACCGGCGCAGCAGTCTCCGAAGTGGAGCTACTGGTGCAGGCGCTCAATAAAAGAATGGCAATTGCTATTCCTGAAGCTGCTCCAAAGATGCTTTTTTTCATGAGGAAAGATTATCCTTTGCTCAGATAAAAGCAAACTCTTCGAATGTATTTTTGCGGACAGTCTTCCCATCTCAATTCAATTCTCGACATTGAGCACCACCCTCAACTAAATTCACGCATTCAAAGAGGCATCGGAAATTTTAATCCTGCATGCGTGGCGGTTATCGTCACCTGGCGCTTAAGTGGCAGTTCTACATTGCGTCCAGGTGACTGTGGATTGCGCAGCTCCGTTTGTCCCAATAACCTAATGCTTTTTGAGACACTTCCCTGAGATCAAACTTGTCGCTTCAATTACTTGGATAATAAGGCCAAGTTTTGTCTCGTAAAGTCGTCCCATCGTAAAGCGTCTTAGCAACTTGTTGCCTAGGGGTTCTGAGTCAAACTGAGCAAGTGAGATATTTGGGATACACACAAGTGAGCACTTCGAGCCAAGACGCCGCCTTGCAACTTGATGCTCTGGTTGCCGCGGGGGTGCAAAAACGCGATGTGTTCGCCGACATGACTTCCGTCAGCCGCAGTGCAATCGAGCGGCCCGGGATGAGGAAGCTACGGCCGTTCTCCGACCCGACAGCGATCGCGGACAAACTCGCACAAAGAGACGCACCGTCGAAGAAGCCGCATGTTTGGTCGGGTGGAGTCGTTCGACGCTCTACCGCCGCCTGCGCCCGAACGCCTGATTGGCCAAAGCCAGTGGTCACTGATGCGCCAAGGAGTGCAGAGACTCTTGCACCGGATGAAGCGCAGACCCGGACCGCGAGTACAGGCTTAGCGCCAACCGCTGTACCGCTGGCCCCCAAGGCCGGGGTCAAACTACATTTAACACCCCGCTGGTGCGACGTAAACTAGCGGGAACGGTCCCCCGAATACCTCTTGCACCTGAACACCGGCGCTCAAGGTCCGTAATGAACGCCAAAGCTCATTGATGACCAAATCAGCCCTAGTATTACTGGCGCACTGCAGGACCGCTTCTAAGGCTAGAAATTCTCTGTATATCGTGGAGTGCGCGTTCCGAGCCGTTGAAGCGGGACGAAGAGCTTGTAGCGGTCCGAACGGTACAGCGAGACTGAGTAGTCGGCCAGGCGTTCGCCAATATACGCATAGCGAGTGATCTGCAGGAGCGGAAACCCCTGCTCGACACCCAGCAGCAAAGCTTGTGCACTACTGGCGGCCGTACTTTCCACCTGGTCTTCGCCCCATTCAAGGAGAATGCCGTAACGCTCGTGGAGCGCCTGGTACAGCTTCGAGGGTGGTGGTCCGTCAACGAAGCCGGGTACCAGGTCCGCAGGCATGTAGTTTTCATCCAAGCTCATCGGTGTGCCGTCGGCAAGTAGCAAGCGCTTAAAGCGGACTACGCCAGCTCCCTCCTCGACCATAAGTTGGGTGCTGAGGTACGGGGAAGCTTTCACCTCGTCAAATTCGAGGACGCGAGCGTCTGGAACCATGCCGCGACGCATCATATCTTCGGAATAGGAGTGCAGACGAACTCGCAGGTCCATTTTCTCTGGAACGACGAACGTGCCAATACCCACCACACGTTTGAGAACCTGTTGGTCCACCAAGGCGTCAATGGCCTGCCGAATAGTTTTCCGAGCCACTCCGAAGTGCGTGGCAAGTTCGCGTTCTGGTGGGAGCTTGTATCCCGGCTTGCAAGCTTCACGGGCGTGCGTTTTGAGGATGTCGCGGATTTGTCGGTACTTACTGGTCTTGCTCTGGGCATCGATCGTGCCGGTGACCGGTGGCGTCGGTGAGTAGCGCATGTTGATCTCCTTGGACACGGTAGTGCTAGTTAAAATGCTAGCGGGGTGACAAGTAAAAAACTTGTCACCCCGCTAGGAGAACTACTTAGTGAGCGTGATCGCCGCGGCTGTATTCGTAAACCCAGCCAACAAGACCGATAACACACAGTCCAACACCGATGAACATAACCCACCATCCAAGGGCTAAGCCAAGGAAGCCGATTGCTGCGGCACTGGCAAGAACCAGTGGCCACCAGCTCCACGGTGCGAACAGTCCAACATCGCCGGCGCTCTCGTGGATTTCGCCATCAATGCGATCCTCTGGACGAGGACCAACACGTTTTGCGGTGAAGTACAGGTAGCCGCCAACCATTGCGGACAAGCCAACCAACATTAGCAGTGCTAACAGGCCAACCCATTCGGTCCAGTTAGTCATGTAACCGTAGACAACCGCGATAGGGGTGAAGAAGAAGATTCCACCCAGGAAGATCCAGGATTCAACTTTCATCTTTACAGGTCCTTCTGGTCAGCCGGTCCGAAGATCTTTGCGGCACCAGCAGTAGGAGTAGCGCGGCCACTCAGTTCTGGGTGGTGCAGATCAAGCGCTGGGCGCTCGGAACGGATACGTGGAATCGAGTGGAAGTTGTGACGCGGTGGTGGGCAAGAAGTTGCCCACTCCAGCGATGCGCCGAAGCCCCAAGGATCGTCAACTTCAACCATCTTGCCGTTGCGGTGAGTAACCCAAACGTTCCAGAAGAACGGAATCATCGACATGCCCAAGATGAAAGCGAACACGGTCGAAACCTGGTTCATGGCGGTGAAGCCATCTTCTGGCATGTAGTCAGCGTAACGACGTGGCATACCCATAACACCCAACCAGTGCTGGATGAGGAAGGTTCCGTGGAAGCCGATGAACAGGAGCCAGAAGTGGATCTTGCCCAAACGCTCGTTGAGCATCTTGCCGGTCCACTTTGGCCACCAGAAATAGAATCCGGCGAACATTGCAAACACAACGGTACCGAAGACCACGTAGTGGAAGTGAGCAACCACGAAGTAGGTATCCGAAACGTGGAAGTCAAGCGACGGAGCCGACAGGATAATACCGGTCAGGCCACCGAACAGGAAGGTGATCATGAAGCCGATGCTCCACAGCATTGGGGTTTCGAAAGTAATCGAACCTCGCCATAGAGTACCGATCCAGTTGAAGAACTTCACGCCAGTTGGAACAGCGATCAACATCGTCATGAAGCCGAAGAATGGCAACATCACCGAGCCGGTCACGTACATGTGGTGAGCCCAGACGGAAACCGAAAGCGCAGCAATGGAAATGGTCGCGAAGACCAGACCCTTGTAACCGAAGATTGGCTTGCGGCTGAAGACCGGGAAGATTTCAGAGACAATACCGAAGAACGGTAGCGCAATGATGTAAACCTCAGGGTGACCGAAGAACCAGAACAGGTGCTGCCACAGAACCGCACCACCGTTGTCCGGGTCGAATATATGCGCCCCGAAGCGTCGGTCGGCTCCCAGTGCGAACAGCGCTGCTGCTAGCGGTGGGAAAGCCATGAGAACCAAGATCGAGGTGATCAAGATGTTCCAGGTGAAGATCGGCATACGCCACATGGTCATACCAGGTGCGCGCAAGCAGATGATCGTGGTGATGAAGTTGACGGCGCCAAGAATGGTACCGAAGCCCGACAGTGCAAGACCGAAGACCCAGAGGTCTCCGCCGATGCCCGGCGAGAAGGTGGTGTTCGACAGTGGCGCGTAAGCGAACCAACCGAAGCTAGCAGCACCCTGAGGGGTGAGGTAGCCAGCGAGTGCAATGGTCGAACCCAGGGAGAAGAACCAGAAGGCCAACGCGTTTAGACGTGGGAAGGACACATCTGGGGAACCGATTTGCAGGGGCATCATGACGTTGGCGAAACCCGCGAAGAGCGGAGTTGCGAACATCAGAAGCATAACGGTGCCGTGCATCGTGAATAGCTGGTTGTACTGTTCCTTGGTCTGCAGGATCTGCATACCTGGTTCGAACAGCTCAGCACGAATCAGCAGCGCCATGACGCCACCGATACAGAACATGATGAACGAGGTGATCAGGTACATGTACCCGATCTTCTTGTGGTCAGTCGTCGTGATGTAGTCGACGAAGAGGCGACCCTTTGAGATCGGCACGACAGATGGGGCAATCGACTTGACGTCGTCGGTAGCGTATTCAAACGTTGTCATAGTGACTACTTTCCTCCCTCTTCATGGCCGTGCTCCACAACAACGGAGTTAACCTTGTTGGGCTGGCGGTCATATTCTTCGCCAATGTGGCCATCTTCCATCTTGGCAAGCTGGGCCTTGAACTCGGCGTCGTTGACGACCTCAACGTTGAAGAGCATCTCCGAGTGGTACTCGCCGCAAAGCTCGGCGCACTTACCAGCGTAGGTACCTTCAACCTGTGGAGTCAGGTAGATGTAGTTGGTCTTGCCTGGGATCATGTCCAGCTTCTGAAGGAATGCTGGAACCCAGAACGAGTGGATAACGTCGCGGCTGTTAAGCACGAGAGTTACCGACTTACCTGCAGGTAGGTACAGGGTAGGCAATGTTTCTTCAACGCCTGCCGAGCCATCCGTGTTCAGGTGAGCCTGTTCGCCAGCGAAGTACTTCTTCTGGCCCTCGTAGTTGTAGTTGAAGTCCCACGACCACTGCTTCGCGCGGACGTCAACGACGACCTCGGAATCTACGGGTGCGTTGATTGACTTCTCAACGGTGTTATTGAAGCTAAAGAAGACCAAAACAAGGACCAAAGGAATGGCCGTGTAGAAGATCTCCAATGGCAGGTTGTAGCTGAGCTGACGCGGGTAGCCAGTATCGGTCTTACGACGGCGGTAAGCCACGACGCACCAAAGCATCAGGCCCCAAGTCATCACACCGATAATGATTACGGCGATCCAGGAGTGAACCCATAGATCCTGGATTGCTCCAGTGTGGTTCGTGGTGTCGCGCTCCACGTTTGGGAGCCACCCGCGTTTAGCCTCCGCTGTACATCCCGTCAGCAGCAATGCGCCGGCGCCGACCAAAGCAATAACTTTAGCTTTAGCAGATCCGCGACTGCCGGTTCGGTATTGCGAACTCACAGACGGCCCTTCCTCTTTGTTGGTGCAGAATGTGGTCTTCATAAGTCACCTCGCGGTTAAACGAGTTCACGGTGAGGTGGCTCACGAAGGGGAAACATAGTTTTACTACTTACTGTAGAGCTTACCCTCTTCGACCCCAGAATACCGAAAAACGCCGCTGTTTGAACGAGAAATTTCTTCAACGTTTAAACAGCGGCGTTAGTTCCTTGTGGCCTAGTGGAAGGAATCTCCGCAGGCACAAGATCCGGATGCGGCAGGGTTATCAATGGTGAACCCCTGCTTGGAAATCGTGTCTTCAAAATCGATCGAAGCGCCCGAGAGGTACGGCACGCTCATCTTGTCGACAACTACTTCTACGCCATCAAAATCGCGTACGTGATCGCCCTCAAGCATGCGCTCATCGAAGTAGAGCTGGTAAATCAAGCCAGAGCAGCCGCCAGGCTGAACGGCGATACGCAAACGAAGGTCGTCGCGACCTTCCTGCTCAAGAAGTGAACGTACCTTCTGCGCAGCCACGTCGGAAATTTCCACCTCGTGGGTTGGCACCTCGGTTGAGTCACCAGTGGTCTGGTCAACGGCTACAGTCATGATTTTCCTCCCATACTGTTTGATGTGACGCGCTCATCCCGAAGTGCATCGGGCTAAACGGCATCATTTCTTGATTCAATACTACGTCGCGAGGACCAAAAATGCTCTTTGATCTTCTCGTCATATGACGCGGTTCATAGTCCCGTCGAGTTAATCCGTGCCAAAAGCAAGGCCTCGGCGACAATCGCCTTCTGGAAGTCCCCAATATGAAGCGACTCGTTAGCCGAGTGTGCTCGCGAATCAGGATCTTCCACGCCGGTGACCAATATTTGCGCCTGTGGAAATACGTCGAGTAGGTCGGCGATAAATGGAATAGATCCGCCTAACCCCATGCTGACCGGCTCAACTCCCCACGACTGCTCGAGCGCCCAACGCGCAGTGTCATTGGCCGAAGCTTCAAGATCTGCTTGGTAGGCGTTCCCACCCTCGGTGGCGACAAACTGAACCTCGGCACCGCGTAGATCCACCGATTTCACGTGTGCTTCTAACGCAGCCAGTGCCTGTTGTGGCTCTTGTCCCGGTGCTAAACGCATCGAGACCTTAAAGCGCATCTGCGGAATTAGGGTATTTGACGAGCGATCAACACTGGGCATATCCATTCCAATGACGCTCAGCGCTGGTTTATTCCATAAACGGTCGGTGATCTTTCCAGTGCCTGCCAGTTGTACCGAGTCAAGCACGGAACTATCACGACGGAACTCGGCCTCATCGAAGTCGACTTCTGCACTGTCATTGGCCACCAGGCCTGGAACAGCGACGGAACCATTTTCGTCATGGAACGAAGCGATTAGCTTTGCCGCAAGGATCGGAGCGTCGAGTACCGGACCACCAAACATGCCCGAGTGCACTGCGTGCCCCAGGGAGCGGACGGTGATTTCTGCGGCGGCCATACCGCGAAGCGAACTTGTCAGCGCGGGGGTCCCCACCGCCCAGTTTGATGAATCGGCCACGATGATCACGTCGGCAGCGAGTTTCTCTTGATGCGCCTCGAGGAAGTTCCGGAAGGATGGCGAGCCGGCTTCTTCTTCGCCTTCGAAGAAGTAGCTAACGCCCACGCCGAAGTCCGCCACGGACTCCAGTACCGCGCGCAATGACGCAATATGAACCATGATGCCGGCCTTGTCATCAGCGGCCCCACGGCCGTAAAGCCGCTCCCCTACTCGGGTGGCTTCAAAGGCTGGGGTGTTCCAGTCCTCCTCATTTCCCGGAGGCTGCACGTCATGATGTGCGTAGAGCAAAATGGTCGGCTTGCCGGGGGCCGCCTTGCGGCGAGCAACCACCGCAGGGGCGCCCATGACACCGTTATCGTCTGCTTCACGGAGAATTTCAACGGAATCCATTCCGGCATCGCGGGCAAGAGCGGCTACAGCTTCGGCGCTCTGTTCCAGATTTGCCGGATCAAATGATTCCCAAGCAACGCCGGGAATGGCGACCAGTGAGCTGAGCTCTTCGAGGATCTTCTCAAAGTTCTTCTCGACATGACTTTTTAGGGCAGTAACATCGACGCCATGGTTTGAGCTGTCGACTGGAGAATTAATTGTCATGTATTCAGCCTAGCAATGACCGCGGTTGCCAATGTCACTAGGTGGCCAACAACCCGGTAGGATAGGGGCGTGTTTGGACGTAAAAAAGATGACTCTCAATCCCCCGCAAATGTAGAGCCGACAGCCTCGGCTCCTGAAACAACGGACGGCCGCAAGACCGGACCGACCCCGAAGCGCAGCGCACAGCAGGCTAGCCGCCAGCGTCCGCTGGTGCCCACCGATCGCAAGGCCGCGAAAGAAGCCGATCGCCAGCGTCGTATCGAAGCGCAGAATCGTTTGCGTATCGCTAACGAAACTGGCGACGAGCGCTACCTCATGCCACGTGATCAGGGCGCGCAGAAGCGTTATGCCCGCAACTTCATCGATTCCCGCTGGATGTTCAGTGAATTCATGATGTTCGTGATCTTCGCTTTCTTGATCTTGTCACTGACTTTCAACCAGAATCTCAGCGTGCAAATGTACGTCCAGGGTGCACTCTGGGTCGTTATCGCTCTGGTGATCATCGAACTGATTGTGACCACGATACTGCTCAAGCGTCGATTGGTCGCCAAGTTCGGGTCGATGGACCGTGGACTACGCATGTATGCAGCAATGCGCGGAATGCAGTTCCGCAAGCTACGTCTTCCTAAGCCGCAGGTTAAGCGCGGCGCAAATATCGACTAGTCTCGCAGTCCAAATCGTCTAGGGCGGACCCCAGCGGGTCCGCCCTTCTTAATGCTCGAAAACGCAGTGGGCATTAACCAGTAGTCTTCTACACAATGTTATAGATTTGTATTTGTCTTCACAAGGTTTAAAATATTTATGTTTTGATGCCTTCCCTGTACGTACTGAATTCCTTTGTAATGCGAGATACAAGGTCCAATGCAGCGCCTACAAGGATTTGATCTGGTGCCACGATCGTCCCACCACATCGGCTCACCGCGTCCATTAGGCGTTTTGTTTCTCCCCCGGCAACGATTAGCCGGTTAAACGACTGATCCCCTGAAACCAAGTTTCAGGGGATCGTTTATTTCCACGGTGCTGCCCTACAGGCTGCGGGCAAGTTCCTTATTAATCGCACGAGCCCAAAAAGGACCTTCATAGAGGAAGGCGGTGTAACCCTGAACCAAGTCTGCGCCCGCCTCCAGGCGCGCCTTTACGTCGGCAGCATTTTCCACGCCACCAACGGCAATCAACGTCATCTGGGCAGGAACCAACTCACGTAGTTGGCGCAATACCTGCAATGAACGACGTTTTAACGGTGCTCCGGAGAGCCCACCGGCACCGATTTCTTCCACTCGTGCAGAGTCACTGGTTAGACCGTCGCGCGTAATAGTCGTATTGGTGGCAATAATTCCGTCCAAATTGAGCTCGGTTGCCAATTTCGCAACATCGGCAACATCTTCGTCGCTCAAGTCGGGTGCTATTTTCACCAGCAATGGCAGGTGACGCCCGGCGACTTGATCGGCCAGCGCTCCCACTTCACGTAGCAGCGGACGCAATGACTCAACACTCTGCAACAGCCGCAAGCCCGGGGTGTTGGGACTGGAGACATTAACAACTAGGTAATCTGCATGGTTTGCCAGCTGGCGGGTCGATTCAAGGTAGTCGCCGATGGCATCTTCGAGTTCCACCAGTTTAGTTTTACCAATATTCACACCGATTACCGGGCGAGTTCCGGTGTAGTCGGTCTTCAGCTGCTGGCGTGCCGTAGCAACGCGTGCCGCTACGGTTTCGGCGCCTTCATTGTTAAAGCCCATGCGGTTAATGACTGCGCGGTCTTCGACCAAGCGGAATAGCCGAGGCAACTCATTGCCCGGCTGGGCTTGACCGGTGACGGTACCGATCTCCACATGTCCGAACCCGATGTCACTGAGCGCCAAAATTCCGGTGGCACCTTTATCAAACCCTGCCGCCAGACCAAACGGCGAAGGAAAATCAATCCCCATCACGGTACGACGAAGCTTGGGGTCAGGGGCAAAAAACTTTCGGACTGCCTTGGTCAAACCCACGCGTTGCGCGAGCTTGATGGCATCAAAAGCAAAATAGTGGGCCTTTTCAGGATCCATCTTGGTGAAAACATGCTTGAAGACCAGAGGATAAATGCGCATGGTTAATAGTTTCCCGCGAAGATCCCCAAACAGACAACTTGATCTCGGTATGCTTCAAGACATGAAGGGCTCAACGTACTCATCCAGCGGGCAATGGCCGGATTTCACCGACACCACAGAACCCGGTCAATGGGTCCCGGATCCATTAGGTGAAGGATTCGAATACACGACCTTGGACTTCGGTGTTGATGATGAAGGCCCGGCCGTCGGCACCTTAGTTCGTTATAAGCCTCTGGGCTGGCGCACCTTGCTGCCGCGTCGCTACAACGGAGTGGTGTTGAGCCTGCATGGGTGGAGCGACTATTTCTACAACCGGGAGCTTGCAGAATTTTGGGATGCTCGCGGTTATCATTTCTACGCGCTTGATCTACGTCGTTACGGGCGCAGCCTCCGCGCAGAGCATGAAATACCAGGTTACGTCGATGACCTGGCAGTGTATGACGAAGAACTCGACGCCTCCATGGTGCTACTCGGCGCAGCACATCCAGATCTCCCGATCATTGCTCAAGGACATTCCCAGGGCGGACTGATCCTCACCCTTTGGTTAGCTCGTACCGCAGCCCGTGTCCAAGCTTTAGTGCTCAATGCCCCCTGGCTGGAATTCCAAGGAACTGCATTTTTACGCGTTCCCATGCACGGGATCCTGGAAGCTATTGGTCGTAATAACGGGCGGCGCAAACTCGTGCTGCCCGAACGCGATCACTACTGGCATTCATTGAGTGATCAAGGAGTCGGCGAGTGGGACATCCACCGGCTGTGGCGGCCGCGCTACGCATTCCAGCCAACTACCGCCTGGATGAAAACCATCCTCGATGGGCACGCCCTCGTCGCCAAAGGCTTGGATCTATCCCAACCAATTCTGGTGCTCAGTTCAAATGCGTCGCATCTGAGTACCAACTACTCCCCCATTATGCAGAACTCTGACTCCGTGATCGATGTGCAGCAGACCCGCTTGCGGGCCATCAAACTGGGCAATTTTGTCACTCTGTCACAAATCCCTGGGGCCATGCACGACGTGTTCACCTCTGCAGAACCAACCAGGGCCGCGGCCTATCGAGATCTCACATTGTGGCTGAAGATGTTCCAGCGCAAGCGCTAGCTCTTTGGCTTGTCTACGGCTCCGCCGTAGCGGCGATCGCGTTGTGCATACTGCTGTACGGCGGTAAACAGCGTAGTACGGTCTACATCGGGCCACAGCTGGTCAAGGAACACCATTTCTGCGTACGCTGACTGCCACAGCAGGAAATTACTCGTACGCTGCTCGCCGCTGGTACGCAAGAAAAGATCTACATCTGGCAGTTCCGGCGCGTAGAGGTACTTGCCCAAAGTCTTCTCTCCTACCGAGGAAGCCTTCAACCTGCCGGCGGCAACATCTGCCGCGATCGCTGACATCGCATCACCAATTTCGGCTCGCCCACCATAGTTGACACACATGGTCAGCTGGCAGCCGAGATTATCTTTTGTCAGTTCTTCGGCGGCTCGCAGCTCGTTAATCACCGACTTCCACAATCGCGGTTCGCGACCAGACCAGCGAATTCGCACTCCCCACGAGTTGAGCGTATCGCGCTGGCGCCGCAGCACGTCTCGTGAGAATCCCATCAGAAAACGTACTTCCTCGGGGCTTCGTTTCCAGTTCTCGGTGGAGAAGGCGTAGACGGAGACATGCTTGATTCCCAGCTCCACCGCTCCGGCCATCACATCCAGCAGCGCAGCTTCGCCGGCCCGGTGCCCCTCGGTGCGAGGCAATCCGCGCTGATTGGCCCAACGTCCGTTGCCGTCCATAACGATCGCTACATGCTCAGGCACTAAGGCTGCGGGGATGCTGGGCATCACCGGGTTATCCGGGTGCGGGTAAGGCTTGGCTGGACCAGGTCGGCCGGTAATCGGGCGAAGCTTGCTCATGTTCTCTCCACGTGTTTCAGCGATTTCACGGCACGCTCCAGGTGCCACTGCAGGTAATTGGCAACAATGTCGGCTGCCTGTTTTTTGGCTCGCGGTCCGGCTTCAGCCACCGAGTCCCAGTCGCCGGTGAGTAACGCCTGTAGGTAACCAAGGGTAATCGGATGGGGTGCCAAAGATCCCGGAGGCCGGCAGTCGGCACACACCACTCCGCCCAACTGGACGTGCAAAGCTTCGTGCGGACCAGGCTTCCCACACTTAACACAGTGGGTAAATGACGGAGCCCAACCAGCAATAGAAAGCGCCCGGAGAATGTAGGAGTCAAGGACTGCTCCGGAATCAACCCGATGTTTTGACAACAGCGCGATAGCACCATGAAGCAGCAAGTACTGTTTGCCGGTGGAATCCGCATCGGCTTCGAGCAGTCTCTCGGCAATTTCAACCATCGCCGTACCCACCGTATAACTCGTGTAGTCGCTCACTAGCTGTTGCCCATAAGGATGGCGTAGCTGAGCCTGCGAGACGACATCAAGATTTCGCCCCATCACGATCAGCGCGTCAACTTCCATAAATGGTTCCAAGGTGGCGCCGAGCCGCGATGAAGTGCGGCGCACGCCCTTGGCCACCGCCCGTACCAGTCCCTTGGGAGTGATCAGGGTGATGATGCGATCTGCTTCGCCCAGTTTATGGGTACGCAGCACTAACCCACGGGTGTGGTAACTGCGTGAAGCAAAGCCGGAACGTGACACGTCTTCAATTCTCCCACTTGAAACTGGAAAAATCGCAATTCACCACCGTGGATCCTTCGCTCAGCGCTGCCAGTGGCTACGTCGGAGTCCACGCCGGGTATTTCTCGCACGCAACCAGGTGCCGGATGGTTGGCTTCGCCAGTCACCAACCCCATGGAACTTTTTGACGGCTGTCGGTCTGTTCCTCATCCTGATCGTTCTCGAGCGCAGAGGCGAACTAAAGGGATCGTGGCTCTCTTTCGCGTCAGCGGAAAACAAAAATGCCAGGAACCAAAGGGTTCCTGGCATTTTGATGCTTGCGGTAGGTAGCTAAGCAGCGTCGCGAATCGCGCGGTTGACGGCAGATACCACTGCCTTCAGAGCCGAGATGTTGGTATTGGTGTCCATCCCCACGCCCCACAGGATGCGATCGCCGACGGCGCATTCAACAAATGAAGCAGCACGCGCGTTGCCGCCTTCGCTCATTGCGTGCTCGGTGTAGTCCAAGACGCGCAGGTCTACTCCATCGTCGTTGAGCATCTTGACCAAAGCGGACAAGGGACCGTTGCCTTGGGCGCTACGCTCATGCGCTACCCCATCGATGATCAGCTTCACGTCCAACTGGAAGCTTCCGTCTTCGGCCGAGGCAGCGGTCGCCGACGCAATCTGGTAATAACCCCAGGCATCCAATCCAGAGTCTTCGCTGACTGGCAGGTACTCGTCCTGGAAGACGTTCCAAATAGTGGACGAGGAAACCTCGCCGCCTTCGGTTTCGGTCTTCTTCTGAATTACTCCGGAGAACTCGATTTGCGCACGACGTGGCAGATCCAAGTTGTAATCGTTTTTCAGCAGGTAAGCCACACCGCCCTTGCCGGACTGTGAGTTCACGCGGATCACTGCTTCGTAGGAACGACCAATATCCATCGGATCGATCGGCAGGTATGGGACGGCCCAGACCATATCGTTCAGTTCCTTGCCCGCGGCGGTGGCCTTTGCGCCCATCGCCTCCAAGCCCTTCTTGATCGCATCCTGGTGGGATCCGGAGAAAGCAGTGAAGACCAGGTCGCCACCGTATGGGCTGCGTTCTGGAACTGGCAACTGGTTACAGTATTCGACGGTGCGGCGGATGTGGTCCATATCGGAGAAATCGATCTGTGGATCCACGCCCTGACCGAACATGTTCATGCCCAGGGTTACCAGGTCGACGTTGCCGGTACGTTCACCGTTGCCGAACAGGCAGCCTTCGATGCGATCCGCGCCAGCCAGGTAACCCAGCTCAGCGGCAGCAACACCGGTTCCACGGTCATTGTGTGGGTGCAGCGACAAGATAATCGAGTCACGGTTCGCCAAGTTGCGGTGCATCCACTCGATCGAATCCGCGTACACGTTCGGGGTAGCCATTTCTACGGTGGCCGGCAGATTCAAGATCATCTTGTTCTCCGGGCTGGCTTCCAAAACTTCGGCTACAGCCTCGGAAATTCGCTTGGCGAATGCCAGTTCGGTGCCAGTGTAGGACTCTGGTGAGTACTCATAGGTGATCTTGGTACCGGTCAGCTGCTCTTCGTACTTCTTGCACAGGCGTGCACCCTGTACCGCGATATCAACGATGCCATCCTCGTCTTGGCGGAAGACAACTTCGCGCTGCAGGATCGAGGTGGAATTGTACAGGTGAACGATTGCCTGCTTGGCGCCCTCGAGCGCCTCATAGGTGCGCTCGATCAGGTGTTCGCGGGATTGGGTCAACACCTGGATGGTGACGTCATCAGGGATGCCGCGTTCGATCAGCTGACGGACAAAGTCAAAGTCGGTCTGCGAAGCGGAAGGGAAACCGACTTCGATTTCCTTGAAACCCATTTGGACCAACAGGTCAAACATCTTGTGCTTGCGCTCTGGACTCATCGGGTCGATGAGCGCCTGGTTTCCATCACGCAGGTCAACCGCGCACCAGCGTGGAGCCTTCGTAATGTACTTATCTGGCCAGGTGCGATCTGGAAGGTTGACTTCGATCTGATCCTGGAATGGAACATACTTGTGGACTGGCATGTTCGAAGATTTTTGCATGTTCTGCATTTCGGTTATCCCCTAGACAATGTTGGTGCTTAGTTGTGTGGGGCCAGACGTGAGCTACTCCGCGGCGAGAAGGTCGGCCGAATTGACCACTAACGGTCTCTTGGATCCTCGCAGCGGCAGATTAGAAGTAGAAGCTCGAAATGCACATTTTGAGCATAACACCGGTTTGTTGAGCACCGTGATTTGCTACTCAATTGTGTCAAATAGTGGACATCAGGCGGGGAAGCGATCCTCGGGATCGGCTCGATATCCATGGACACTTCGGGTGAAATGCGCGAACAATAGGAGCTCAGGGCGAATTGCACACCGGCCGGGGCAACCAGGCTGAGGAAGGCAACGGATGAAGACGATCATCATCAGGGCAGGAATTGCCGGGCTTGTGGCGGCCGGCCCGATCGCTACGCAAAGGGTTCACCGATCTGCACCCAGATGGCGCAACGCCCTGACAGGCTCCGCCGCCGACGTAATCCGCCACCTCGCCGAAGGCGCCTGAACCACCTCGGACAATCCAGGAGGCTCACTCGATAGGGTGAACAGGATGTCATCGCAGACAGTAACCCATCCTAGAAAGGAAATTCCCTTGGACCTGAACCAAACCGGAGCGCCGGACCCCGCCGAACAAACCCTGCTATTTGAGATCCCGGGGCTACGGTGGACCGAGGCAGACGCGCGTCGGGCGCGGCAAGCGGTACCAGAGGTGCCAGTCGATATCCTCACCGCCATCTCGGAGCGCGAAACGTGGATCTACGTTTCCCGGCAACAGGTGAGTGATTTGGGCACCCCGGGTGACCCGGCGGCGTTCCTGGCCAGGCTCCTAGGGACCAGCGACAATGCCACCCAGGCGTTCCGTCTTCGCCGTCTACAGGCTCTGCTCTCGATCGGGGACGCAGCACAGGGCGGGCTCCAACCCTGGCACTACACGTCACAAACGGACATCCCGGTAGATGACGAAGACGAGTTCAACCAGTGGTTCGATCGCGAGCACCTGCCGCGCCTGGCCGCGGTCACGGGCACCGCGCACGCAGCCCGCTGCCGGACCGATGGCTCCCCGCGATATCTCGCCGGCTATGACTTGAGCAGTGAAGACGTGCACGGCAATGATGCGTGGCGTGATGCCGTCGCAACGCCGTGGCGCGATCGGATCCACCAGAAGTTCGTCAAACCACGTCGGCTCATGCTCAAGCGACTGCGCTAGCGGCTCGCACAGACGAGACACTGATGCACGCGGGTAAGCACTCCGAGCCAGGCTACGCAGTTGCGTCTTGGCGCGCTGCTTAAACACGGTGAAACAACGGGACGTGCGCCCAGCTCGCCACACACCGGCACACGAAGCCCAGTCAGGTTATGGTTTTTTGCGGTATCCGCCACCCTCGGCCGGCTAAAAAACCGGCCCCCGGATCTCCTCGAGCTGAGGTGATCCGGGGGCCGGCGGCTCATGCCAGGCTGTGCTTAGAAGCCCAAACGGCCAAGCTGCTTCGGGTCGCGCTGCCAGTCCTTGGCAACCTTCACGTGCAGGTCCAAGAAGACCTTGGTACCCAAAAGCTTTTCAATGCCCTGGCGCGCGTTGGATCCCACCTCGCGCAGGCGTGATCCGCCCTTGCCGATGATGATCGCCTTCTGGCTTGAACGTTCCACAAACAACGAGACGTGAATGTCGATCAACTGCTTGTCTTCGCTGCGTCCCTCGCGTGGGATCATTTCTTCGACCACTACAGCCAAAGAGTGTGGCAGCTCGTCGTGTACACCTTCAAGGGCAGCCTCACGAATAAGTTCGGCGACCATCTTCAGCTCAGGCTCGTCGGTGAGTTCACCGTCCGGGTACAGTGGTGGGCCCTTCGGCAGGTGCTCCACGAGCACGTTTGCGACCTCTTGAACCTGGAATTCCTTGACTGCGGAAACCGGGATGATGGCTGCAAAACCATCTTCGCCAAACTGTTCCACACCCAGTTCGGCCACCGACATTAGCTGCGCGGCGAGCTGTTCGCGGTCAACCAGGTCCGCCTTGGTGACTAGGGCGATGATTGGCTTGCGCTGCAATTGCGCCAGCTGGGTGGCGATAAAGCGGTCACCGGGGCCGATCTTCTCATTGGCCGGCAAGCAGAAACCAATGGCATCCACCTCAGATAGCGTCTGTGCGACCAAGTCGTTGAGGCGCTGACCTAGCAAGGTGCGCGGACGGTGCAAGCCGGGGGTATCAACCAGGATCAGCTGGGCGTCTTCGCGGTGCACGATACCGCGGATGGTGTGCCGCGTGGTCTGCGGCTTAGCCGAGGTGATCGCGACTTTCTGGCCGACTAGCGCGTTGGTTAGCGTCGATTTGCCGGCATTCGGGCGTCCCACAAAAGAGGTGAAACCCGAACGGAAGTTCTCGGGCCAGCCACTGGTGGGCATCATTTTCTCGTTATCGCTCATCGGCGGATACCTCGTTGTTCTCATTATGGTCGGATGCGTCCGTTTCCAGACGCTCTACATGGATTTTGCCAATACGGTTTCGGCGACCCGCGAGGGCCACCACGGTCAGCCGCAGTCCGTGAACATCGGCGGTGGAGCCGAGTACTGGAACGGATTCCAGCACCTTCGAGAGTAACCCACCGACGGTGTCAACATCTTCATCATCGATCAGCACGTCGAAGTGATCTGCCACATCATCGATGGACACCGAGGCCATGGCGAACAGCGAACCGTCTGGATTCTCGATGATCTCGTTACGTGAGCGGTCATATTCGTCGTCAATTTCGCCGACGATCTCTTCGATCAGATCTTCAAGTGTGACCAACCCGGCGGTGCCACCATACTCATCAATCACCACCGCGAGGTGAATGGCTTCTTGCTGCAGTTCTTGAAGAAGGTCTGCGGCATTTTTTGATTCGGGCACAAAGCGTACCGGCCGGGCCAGATCTTCCAGACGCTCCGCCTGCTGCAGGCCGTGGATCTCGGAGATCACGTCCTTGAGGTAGATGATGCCTTGAATGTCGTCGGTATCTTCGCCGATCAGTGGGATCCGTGAATAGCCGGAGGCCATAAACAGTTCCAGCGCACTGTTAATCGTGTGTTCCCCGGTGAGCACCACCATGTCGGTGCGCGGCACCATGACCGCACGCACGTTGGTTTCTTCCAGGTCCATTACCGAGGAGATTAGTTCGGCAGATTCTTCGTCAAGGTCTTCGCCTTCGCTGGCGCGATCCACCATGTCGCGTAGGCGTTCTTTGCCAAGGTAACCGTCTTCGTCGTTACCCGTTCCCGGGCTCATCGCGGTACCGATGCTGGCCAGCCAATTGGTGATCGGACCCAATAATAGGCGCAACAGGCGCACCATTGGTGCCGTCGTACGAACCACGTTGCGAGCATTGGAACGTCCATAACGCCGAGGTGACACGCTCACCAGCACAAAACCGATGGCCGCCATCACCACGGTGGCCAGTAGTCCGGCTAGCCAGAGGTTTTCGATCCAGCGGGCCGCCAGTAGGGCTACCGCCACCGCGGAGGCGGTTTCAAACCAGATACGCCAGAAGCGGATTGCTTGGGCGTGGGACTCGGTGTCGTCAAGGATGCGACTCAGCGACTTTGAGTCTGATTCGCTGCGCAACCGCTCGGCCGCATTACGCGACAATGCGTAGAAAGCTGAGTCGGCGGCCGTTAAAATTGCGGCGCTGGCCATGAAGACCAATGCCAAAATGAGTAGTACTGCGCCCACCGGCTATTCCACCGTTTCTTTCGGTGCTGGGCGGCCGGTGTAGCCTTCGAGTAGTCGGCGCTGCAGGGTGAACATTTCGGCCTTTTCCTCTGGTTCTTCGTGGTCGAAGCCCATCAGGTGCAACATGCCGTGAGTGGTGAGCAGCAAAATCTCATCATGGACCGCATGCCCGCCAGCCTTCGCCTGAGCCTCGGCGATGGTTGGGCAGATCACGATGTCGCCTAAGATCCCGCTTTCCGACGGAGCGGTTTCGGAACCTGGCCGAAGTTCATCCATGGGGAAGCTCATCACGTCGGTGGGACCTTCTAGGTCCATCCACTCCACGTGCAATTCGCTCATCGCATCTTCATCAATGAAGACGATAGAAACTTCGGTTTCCGGGTGGATGAACATCACCTCGGTAATCGAGTCGGCGAGTTTCTGCACATCGTGCAGGTCCACCTCATAGTCGGTTTCGTTGTTTACTTCCACGCTCATTACTTGGTCCGTCCCCGAGAGTGTTGTTCACGTTTTTTGGTATCCCAACGGTCATAAGCCGTGACAATGTCTGCGATCAGTCGATGACGCACCACGTCCCCGGCATCCAGCCGGCACAGCTTGATGTCATCAATATCTTCGAGCACTTCGATGACCATGGCTAATCCGGAGACCGCGTTTCCTGGCAGATCCACTTGAGTCACGTCCCCAGTGATCACCATTTTGGATCCGAAGCCCAAACGAGTGAGGAACATTTTCATTTGCTCGCTGGTGGTGTTCTGCGCCTCGTCCAGAATGACAAATGCATCATTGAGTGTGCGCCCGCGCATGTAAGCGAGCGGGGCCACCTCAATCGTTCCAGCTTCGATAAGACGCGGAATGGTCTCCGGGTCGATCATCTCGTGCAAAGCGTCGTAAAGCGGACGCAGGTACGGGTCAATTTTTTCGGTCAAGCTTCCGGGAAGGAAGCCTAGCTTCTCCCCCGCTTCTACCGCCGGGCGGGTCAAGATAATTCGACTCACTTCCTTGGCTTGCAAGGCTGCCACCGCCATGGCCATCGCAAGGAAAGTTTTACCGGTACCGGCTGGACCCACACCAAAGGTGATGGTGTTGTCCTCGATCGCGTCGACATAACCTTTTTGATTCAGCGTCTTAGGTCGAATCGATCGGCCACGTCCAGAAAGGATCTTCAGGCCCAGCACGTCGGTGGGTGTATCACCACCGCCGGCAGAGAGCATCTTAATGATTTGCTCGATCGTATCTGCGCTCATCCGCGAACCGCGGCTGGCTAAGGCCCGTGCTTCTTCGGTAACCCGCTGCGCTTTACGTACCTGGATAGGTTCGCCGATCAAGGTCAAGGTGGCACCGCTAGGGCGGAACTGCACCAAAGGATAAGCACCTGTCAGGATGCGCAATAATTCATCACTAGGACCTAGCGTCGCGACCATAAGTTCGGGAGTCTCGAAGGTGATGGTCATGGACGCGGAGTCTGACTCGGCCGGTACCTTATTATGTTCAACCTGCATGCAGTGCTTAGTGCCCCTTTTATAAAGCTTGGCGATGGTTCGTTCTCGTACCTTACAGTCTATCCATGACGGTCAGCCTTCGGGAAGATTTTCGCCATGAGCAAGGGCTCAATGCATCTGAAGTGTTTCTTAAGTATCACTGGTGGCCAAGGTATAGATTTGGTTAAGAATGCGTCGAAACGCCAGATTTCCGCTTTTTTGCTCAGCTTCGTGTGCCAAACTATTTGAGCGTCAGGGCATTTAATGCCCCGACGTTAAACGATTGATCAACGGATTGGTAAGTAGTGCAGGGTAGATTCACGAGAATGGTTTCAAAGCGGGTTGCCGTTATTGGAGTCAGCCTAAGTCTCGTCGCGGCAGCCGGCTGTGGTCTTGCTTCGCGCGAGGAATCACACCAGATGCCGATTAGCTCGACCGCCACGTCGCTGTCCCTACCCGCTGCAAGCGACTCGGTTGAACATCATTCATCAATTGACCGGTTGCCTATCTATTGGCTAGAAAACACGGATCTTGGCGTATATCTCTACCGTGAATACGCTGCAAAAAATATGACTGGTGAGCCCATTGGAGATTCCATCTCCTACCTGCTTAATGAAAAGTCAGTAAATCCTGAGTGGTACACACATCTGAAACCATCAAGCGAAGTTGGCGTGTCCATGAACAAGGAAAACGTCATTACCCTTGATCTTCCGGCTAAGGTCTTCAGCGCTAAACTCGACCGCGGACTGTCCGAGCGCAGCATTCAGCAACTAGTCTTCACTTCAACCGCTGCCGCTTCTAACGCGGGTCTGTTCATTGGCACATTGCCTCCGAAGGTAAAAATCCTGGTTGACGGTCAAGCTAATGCAACGGTTTTCGGAGACTTACGACTCGCAGATTCATACGAACGAGATGCAAGCTTCATGGCGCCAATTTGGATTATCGATCCGCAATTTGGCGCCACGAATAAGGCCGGGCAAATCAAATTCTCCGGGCGAACCGCCAACTTTACCGACGGCGTCTACTACAGTCTGGAAAGCAAGGACAAAACAGGCAAGCTGACCGTGTTGACCGCTGCTGAGGCTATCGAAGCATCGTCGATCAAACAAGATGGCTCATTCAGCTTCACCACTCAACTAGGAGTGGGCTCCTACAAGCTGACCTTCTGGGGACAGGAAAACGGGTCCACGAAGAAAATCGCTTCGGTGTCCAGTGAGTTCACCATCAAGTAAATTTCGGCTCGTTGAGCCACAAAAATGTTCAGCACAACCACTTGGTTGTACTGAACATTTTTTGTTTAACGGTTTACAACTCACCCAGCAGGTGCCGAACCAGGACCAAGGCTGCAGGTCCTGCGGTCGAAGCACGCAAGACATGCTGCCCTAGCAAGGCTGGGCGGGCACCAGCAGCAACAAACTGTTCAAGCTCAGCGTCACTTATACCGCCTTCGGGTCCGACCACCAAGGTGACACCGGCCTGCTTGGACGCCTGGCTTAGCCAGTTCTGCGTTTCTTGCGCGACAGATAGTTGTGCTGCCTCATGAAGAATCAAAACTAACTCACCGGATTCGCACAAGTGGCGAATCTGGGTACTCAGAGTCTTGGTATTAACCGGTTCCAAGACTTCAGGTTCAAAAGCACGACGTGATTGCTTCTGCGCCGAACGCACTAGCGAACGCCACTTAGCCATTGCCTTCTCGGTCTTACTTCCGCTCCATCGCACGATGGACCGATCTGCCTGCCACGGACGGACCGTAAACACACCGAGCTCCACGGCTGACTCCACGGCCTGCAGGTCACGGTCACCCTTAGCTAAAGCCTGAACCAGTCCAATTCGGTGTGCCGGAGGAACTTCCTGTAAACGTTCAAGCACGATGACGCGCAACAACTCCTTGGACGCGTCCAACACTTTAACGCGCAAACGCAAACCGGTACCATCGAGCAGATCAAGCTCTTCGCCGGAAGACACACGTTTCACGGCCACCGCATGATGGGCTTCAGCACCGGTGAGTTCTAGAGTTTCCCCCACCAGGGCTAGTGCACCTTGCTCCGCGGAGATCACAAAGCTGTGATTGCTCATGGTTAGCGCTGGTTCAACTTATCGCGCAACCGGGAGAACATCCCGCCGGACTGCTCAACGCGACCCGAGGTGAGCTTTTCCCCACGAAGTTCTGCGAGCTGTTCAAGCAGCTCACGCTGTGCAGCATCCAACTTGGTTGGGGTTTCCACCTGCAAGTGCACGATTACGTCACCACGCTTGCCACCGCGTAGGCGTGGTACACCAAGGCCTGGAAGCGTCATGGTATCCCCATCTTGGGCACCGGACTCGACATTGATCTGCTGCTCGCCATCGAAGGTTTCAAGCTTCAGTTCACAGCCCAAGGCGGCAGCGGTCATAGGAATGGTCATCTTCGCATGCAGATCGGTTTGTGCGCGCTCAAACACCTTGTGGCGACGAACATCAACCTCAACGAAGAGGTTACCGTTCGGTCCCCCACCAGGACCGGCTTCGCCCTGACCACGGAGCTGAATTCGGGTTCCCGAATCAACACCAGCAGGAATATTCAGCGACTTCGACACGTGCTCGCGCACGCGGCCTTCACCATTACATTCATTACATGGATCAGGGATAGTGGTACCGAACCCGCGGCAGGCAGGGCAAGTTTCAACGGTCATCATCTGTCCGAGGAAGGAACGCACCGGCCGCTGGATCTGACCCGCACCATGGCAGGTTTCACAGGTGACCGGGCTGGTGCCTGGGCGGCAGCATGAACCGTCACAGGCCTTACAGGTAACAGCGGTTTCCATTTCCAGCGGGTAGACGGTGCCCTTGACCGCGTCTTCCAAATCAATGGTGATGGTGATCAGCGCGTCGCGGCCAGCCTGCGTACGTGAGGCCGGCCCCTGGGCTTGTCCCCCGCCAAAGAACTGTTCGAAGATATCGCCAAAACCACCGAAGTTCTGACCGCCGCCACCACCGAAACCTTGCTGACCGTTGCCATTGAGGTCCCCGGTCGCGTCAAAGTTGGCGCGCTTCTTTTCATCTGAAAGGACCTCGTAGGCGCGGGTGACCAGCTTAAATTGCTCAGCAGCACCTTCACTGGGGTTCACATCGGGGTGCAACTTGCGTGCCAGTTTGCGGTAGGCACTCTTGATTTCCTGCGGGGTCGCATCCTTAGCAACACCCAGCGTCTCGTAATGCGAGCTCACGATATTCGCCGTGTCCTTTCGTAAAAATAAAAATTTTAGTGGCGACGAAAACTAATTCGTCAAAATCTTCGATAGGTAGCGCGCTACCGCGCGTACCGATGCCATCGATGAAGGGTAATTCATTCTGGTCGGTCCAAGTACGCCCAGTTTGCTACGTGCGTCCGAACCATAGGTTGTGGCAATCACCGTTGCATCGGATAACTGTCCGTAATGATGTTCGGTACCAATGGTCACCGCTACACCACGTGAGTCAGCTTCCAGCTCGGAAAATAGCTTAAGCAAAACTACCTGCTCTTCTAAGGCTTCCAGAACTGGGGTCAGCGTCAGCGGGAAGTCACCCGAGGAACGCGCCAGATTAGCAGTACCGGCCATCACGATGCGCTGTGCATTCGCGGCTCGTGCCATTTCCTGCAAGCTATCGACGATCGATTCGAACAAAGGATCTTCGTGAAGCTGTGGCGGGACTGTGTCCAACTTTAGGCTTCCCACGAGCTCAGCAAGTTGCCTTCCGCCCAGAGCGTTAAGCAAAGTCAGCTTCAGCGCGTGCAGTTCCTCGTCGCTATAAGCTCTCGCGGTCGAGATCATTCGCTGATCTACGGTCCCATTAGAGGCAATCATCACCATCAACACCTGCGCGGAGCCTAATCCCACAAGATCCAAATTTCGCAACGACGCAGTGTCATAGTGTGGCACTTGAATTAGGGCGACTTGGTTTGTCAGGCGTGCCAACAACCGAACGGTGCTATGGAGTACCTCGTCGAGATCTTGGGAGCTATCTAAGATCTTATTGATCGCTTCGCGTTCGGCCCTAGACAGCGGCTTCAGCTCACCTATCTGATCAACAAAACGGCGGTAGCCCTTCTCCGTGGGAATACGCCCTGAAGAGGTGTGCGGAGCCGCGATCAGCCCTTCTTCTTCCAGCAATGCCATGTCGTTACGGATCGTCGCCGCGGAGACTCCGAGGTTATGACGATCGAGCAATGCCTTGGACCCAACTGGTTCATGCGACTGGACGTAGTCCTCCACAATGGCGCGCAAGACGTCTAGCCGTCGAAACTCACTCACCTCAACACCTCCTATGAAACCACGCAAGGTTTTGGCACTCGAACCTATCAAGTGCCAAGTCTAATACGTTCATCGGTTGCTAGCATTGGATTTCGAGCGTATTCGATCACAGCGAAAGGCAGTACGTGTCCAATTACTCCTGGGGAGCGCAAGACCTCAGTGCACCAGCACCCAAAAAACTGCGTCAAATTCCGGTGTCCGTCGGTTTGTTATTGGAAGACGTGGACAGCGGATGGGTCGGTGAAGTGGTTCGCACCGAAAAGTCCGGAGGAATGCGTGTCATCGTGCTGGAGGACCGTCGCGGCAAGACACGTTCATTCCAGGCCGGGTTCGGATTCCTGCTCGAAGGAGAACCGGTCGAGATCGTAGAACCGCAGCCTAAAGCGGCAGCACCTAAGAAGTTAGTTTCGGCATCCGGTTCTCGTGCGGTCACTGACCTGAAAGCTCGTACCGCCCGGGCCAGTCGTATTTGGGTCGAAGGTAAACACGACGCAGAGTTGGTCGAAAAAGTCTGGGGCCATGACCTGCGCGTTGAAGGCATTGTGGTGGAGCCCTTACACGGAGTTGATGATCTTGCCGGAGCAATCCGAGCGTTTAATCCTTCACCGGAACGGCGCTTGGGGATCCTAGTGGATCACCTTATTTCTGGAACCAAAGAAGAACACATCGTCAAGGAAGCAATGCGGGTCCCCGGAGCAGCGCAACATGTGCTGATCCTGGGCCATCCGTACGTCGATGTCTGGCAGGCGGTTAAACCCTCGGCGCTTAATATTACGAAATGGCCGGTCATTGCGCGCGGCACCGACTGGAAAACCGGAATATTACGGGAGTTCGGTTGGCCACACTCCACAGCAGAGGATATTGGTCTGGGCTGGCAACGCATCCTTTCCCACGTTGACCACTATTCTCAGCTAGAACCACAGCTGTTAGGCAAGGTTGAGGAGCTGATCGATTTCCTCACCAGTGAAGATTACGGTTTCCTAACGATTGACTAATAGTTGGAGTTTCAGGGCGGGTTGGCCTTTACATCGCTAGAACCTCGATAGAATTGGAGCATCACCCTATCGAGACAAGGAAGAGCCACGTGACAACACGCAAGACCGTACCGCCGGAGAATTCACGTTTCGAAGGTTCCAAGGTCTCAGCTTTACCCTTGTCTCCTTCCGAGGACCGCCAATGGGCAATGATGTCGCACTTCGGCGCCATACTAGGTTGCATCCCAGCGGCCATCATCTTTGCGGTGTACCGCGACCGCGGGCCCTTCACTTCTCAGGAGTCAAAGGAAGCGTTCAACTTCACGTTCCCGTTGACTATCTTGGCAATCATTCTGAACGTGCTCACCCTGATCCCGGGCATCGGTTGGATCTTCGCTGTACTCACCGTGGCACTGTGGGTCTACATGACGCTAATGGGCGCCCATGCCGCCATTCAGGTCAATAAGGGACGCCCATACCGTTATCTCGTTAACCTGCGGTTGATGAAGTAACTAACTTTTCTATGTTTTAGAAATCTAACAACTCACGAACAACCAGGTCGGCCAAGAGCCGGCCTCGTTGCGTTAACACCACAGATCCAGCAAAAGCAGCTTTCGGATCAATCAACTCATCGGCGATTAAACCTGCCACAGCCTTCCGGCCATGCTCATCAAGCTCTGCGATAAGCATTCCGCTGCTGAGTCGGGTCAGGAGCATCGTTCGCTCTAACTGGACTGCTTCGGCGTCAGGGAACTCGCGACCGTGTCCCGGAGAGATGCCACCGTCGACACGCTGTTGGTAAGCGGCAGGATGCTTCACATTCCACCAGCGCAATCCGCCCACGTGCGAGTGCGCTCCAGGGCCTGCGCCCCACCAGTCACCACCTTGCCAGTACGCAACGTTATGACGACAAGCATGCTCGTCACCCTTGGCCCAGTTGCTGACTTCGTACCATTGGTAACCGGCTGCAGCGAACATCTCATCGGCTAGCTGATACTTTTCGGCATGATCATCATCATCAATATTAGGAACCTGTCCGCGCCGAATTTGCGCCGCCAGTTTAGTTCCCTCTTCGATGATGAGCGCGTAGGCAGAAATATGATCAGGTTCGTAGGATAGCGCCGCCTCGATACTGGCACGCCAGTCCTCCACCGACTCCCCCGGCGTTCCATAGATCAAATCCACGCTCACGTCCAAGCCCACCTCGCGTGCCCACTGAACTACCTGTGGAACGCGCTTGGGGTCATGGGTACGTTCTAGGACCGCCAACACATGGGGAACTGCAGACTGCATCCCAAAGGAGACTCGAGTAAATCCGCCATCTTTAAGCTCTTGAAGACTTTCACGGGTCACCGAATCGGGGTTCGCCTCGGTGGTGACCTCGGCACCGGGTTTGAGCCCGAATTCACTGCTAATGCGTCCTAATACCGAAACAAGGTCACTAGCGGGTAGCAAGGTCGGGGTGCCACCCCCGAAAAATACGGTTTCAATCTCGCGATGCGCAATGTCAGACTTGTCCATCACGCCGCGGGCGAAACTGATTTCCTGGCTGACCGTGGCAGCATAGCTGGCCTGGCTGGAGCCAGAACCAAGTTCCTTCGCTGTATAGGTGTTGAAGTCGCAATAACCGCAACGCACAGTGCAAAACGGAATATGCACGTAGAAGGACATGGTCCGCTCCTGCGCATTGTGCGAGCATAATGCGGGGAGCAGACCATCGGCCGGAGCCGGATCGCCGTCAGGCAAAACTGAGGGCATTTACTTCTTTTTCTCTTCACCAGTGGATAGGGCGGCGATGAAGGCTTCCTGCGGAACCTCCACACGACCGACCATCTTCATACGCTTCTTACCGGCCTTCTGCTTTTCAAGCAGCTTGCGCTTACGGCTAATATCGCCACCGTAGCACTTGGCTAGCACGTCCTTGCGAATAGCTCGAATGGATTCACGAGCAATAATGCGTGAGCCGATAGCTGCCTGAATTGGCACCTCAAACTGTTGGCGCGGGATCAGTTCACGCAGCTTTCCGGTCATCATGACACCGTATGCGTAGGCCTTGTCGCGGTGGGTGATCGCACTGAAAGCGTCGACCTGCTCACCTTGCAACAAGATATCGACCTTGACTAGGTCAGCAATTTGCTGGCCGTCGGCCTTCCAATCCAAGGAGGCATATCCGCGGGTGCGGGACTTGAGGTGATCGAAGAAGTCGAACACGATCTCCGCCAGTGGCAAGGTGTAGCGCATTTCTACGCGCTCCTCGCTGAGGTAGTCCATACCGCGCAACGTGCCACGACGGCCCTGGCACAGTTCCATCACCGAACCAATAAATTCAGCTGGTGCAAGGATAGTCGCAGAAACCAGAGGTTCATGAACCTCAAGAATCTTGCCTTCTGGGAACTCCGATGGGTTGGTCACGGTGATCATGACCTTGTCTTCACGCATGACCTCGTACACCACGTTTGGAGCGGTGGAAATCAGATCGAGATTAAACTCGGCTTCCAAGCGTTCACGGGTGATTTCCAAGTGCAAAAGGCCCAAGAAACCAACACGGAAGCCGAAGCCTAGTGCTACCGACGTTTCTGGTTCATAAACCAGTGCAGCGTCGTTGAGCTGGAGCTTATCCAACGCATCACGCAGCGCCGGGTAGTCACTGCCATCCATCGGATACAAGCCCGAGAAGACCATTGGCTTCGGGTCCTCATAGCCGCCCAAAGATTCGGTGGCAGGCTTGATGCTATTGGTGATCGTATCGCCAACCTTGGACTGGCGGACGTCCTTCACGCCGGTGATCAGGTAGCCTACTTCACCCACACCCAAGCCTTTACTCGGAACCGGGTTAGGTGCTGAAACGCCGATTTCAAGTAGTTCGTGAGTAGTGCCGGTGGACATCATCTGAATACGCTCGCGCGGACGAAGCATGCCGTCAACCACACGAACATAGGTAACCACACCACGATAGGTGTCATACACCGAGTCGAAAATCATTGCTCGAGCCGGAGCGTCAGCCACGCCCTTAGGCGCAGGCAGCTGCTTGATTACTTCGTCTAACAAGTCTTCTACGCCTTCACCGGTTTTACCCGAGACCTTCAGCACGTCTTCAACTTCGCAACCGATCAAGTTAGCCAATTCTAAGGCATACTTTTCCGGCTGGGCGTTAGGCAAATCGATCTTGTTTAGCACCGGAATGATGTTCAGATCACTCTCGATAGCCAAGTAAAGGTTAGCCAGGGTCTGCGCTTCGATGCCTTGGGCCGCGTCAACCAACAAAATGGCGCCTTCGCAGGCTGCCAAGGAGCGCGAAACCTCGTAGGTGAAGTCAACGTGTCCTGGCGTGTCGATCATATTCAGCGCATAGGTCACGCCGTCGACTTCCCACGGCATGCGCACTGCCTGCGATTTAATGGTGATACCGCGCTCGCGCTCAATATCCATGCGGTCCAGATACTGGGCCTTCATATCGCGCGAAGAAACCACGCCGGTGGACTGCAGCATGCGGTCGGCCAAGGTTGATTTACCGTGGTCGATGTGGGCAATAATGCAGAAGTTACGGATGAGCGACGGATCGGTCGCGGCTGGCACCTGGGCGGTGCGGGCCAATGGAGACACCTAAACAGACCTCATTTACTAACTAAGAATTTACGCGGAATTAGGCTCCATTCTGTCATGATTTACGCGTCACTACCTATTTGGAAGCGCGCGCCCTGATAGTTTGTCGATCATGGCTTTGAATGCACAGAAGATTCTTTCCCTTGCACTGCGTGCGGTTAAACTTTTTAACTCCTCACGTAGCAACGGAGCAACCGGCACAACTACTACCCGTCAGCCAACTCAGGCACCAAGCCGATCTCGGCATCCGCAAGCAGCATCCAACGGCTCAGCTACTCAGCCCGGTTCTGCATATCCCGGAGACTTTCGAGGCACCGTGCACTACGAGTACAACCCGAATCTTGACGGCCAAGCAGATCCCGGTGAGGTTGTCTGGGGCTGGGTTCCTTACGAGGAAGATCACAGCCAAGGCAAGGACCGCCCGGTATTGATTATCGGACGCGATGGAAAGTGGCTCCTAGGCTTGATGCTGACCAGCAAGGACAAGAATTTTGAGGGCCACCGAAATTCGGACTACATGGATATCGGTACCGGTGATTGGGATCGGGAACGGCGGCCCAGCGAGGTCAAGCTAGATCGAATTATTCGACTCAGCCAAAGTTCGGTGCGTCGTGAGGGTGCATTCCTTGATGAGCAGCGTTTTAACAATGTGGTGAACACCCTAAACAAGCAGCGCTAAGCGTTAGTTGTTAGACGGCCATTCTGCTAGAGTTAATTCTTGTGTGTCACGCAGGTTGGGTGACACGCCCCCTTTGGGTCGCCATAGGTGCCCCACACCGCTCAGTCGATGGCCCGAAGGATGAACCCTCTACCGACCGTATTTGACGATAAACGAGAGAGTTTATTAAAGTGGCAAACATCAAGTCCCAGAAGAAGCGTAACCTTACCAACGAAAAGGCTCGTCTACGTAACGTAGCAGTCCGCTCGGAGGTCAAGACCCTTATCCGTAACGTCAGCGAGGCAGTCGCCACCGCTGACAAGGAGAAGGCAACTGACGCACTGCGTTTGGCTAGCAAGAAGCTCGACAAGGCAGTTAGCAAGGGTGTTCTTCACAAGAAGAACGCTGCTAACCGTAAGTCGGCAATCGCCAAGAAGGTTAACGCCCTCTAAGCACCGCTAAACTTCAGCAAGATCCTCGAATCCTTTGGGATTCGGGGATCTTGCGTTTTAACCGCCATTTTCATCCGTGCGCTAGCCTGTGAGCATGCCTCAACTCAATAGCTGGATCGGATCCGAGAACTCCTCGGTCATCCATCACTGGCAGTTTCCGGTCACGACTGACCAGGTATGGCACGCATGGACTCAAGGTGCCCAGCTAAGCAAGTGGCTTGGCGAACCTCGCTTGGCTAACTTCGAAGTCGGACAGGTTGTGGAAATTCAACACGCCCCAGACTACTGGTGCACTTGCCTAATCCAACGGTGCGAACCAGGGAAACTTTTGATCATGACTTGGAAGTTCCCCGACGAGAACCTTTCAATGCTGGAATTACGACTCACCGGCAACTCAACGGGTACCAAGTTATCACTCGTACACAGTCAGCTGTCGGATCAAGCCACTAATTATCTGACCGGATGGCAGGCACACCTGCAGTATCTAGAAGATCTACTCTGCGGGACACCTCGTCCAATGACAGACTTTTGGTCCTTTTACGAGAAATTAGCCGCAGACGCCAAGCAGGCGAACTAACGTTGCGGGGCCTTGGACGCAATGAACAAGATGGCACGTTCTAAGGCATAACCTGGAGAACGGCCACCACCTTTAACCATGCGATCCGTTTGCGCAATATTTTCAATGCACAAGGCAACATCCGCACGCTTCCACCCGCGGGCTTGCTGCTGTGCAGCCTGCACCTGCCACGGCGCCATACCAAGTTCTGAAGCTAACGATGCCGCAGGCTCATTGACACCCAGCACCTTAGCCAATTGACGAATTTTCATCGCCAACGTTGCAACAATTGGGATTGGATCAGTTCCGGTATCCAGCGAATGACGCAGGGTAGTTAAGGCGAGCTGCGCATTTCCTGCCAGCGCCGCATCAGCCACTTTGAAGGCTGTCGCTTCAATACGTCCGCCGTAATAGCGATCCACTACTTCTTGGTCGATGGTCCCAGTGGTGTCTTGAATTAGTTGATGACAGCTCGATCCAAGCTCTGCCAGCGAATTACCCACCGCTGCAACCAACGACTTCACCGCATCATTAGTGATTCGGCGTTTGGCGGACTTAAACTCGGCCTGCACAAAATCGATTTTTTCAGCGTCTCGTTTGATCGGTTGGCAATTGACGATCAGCGCTCCGGCAGCCTTGATGGCGTCCAATAATTTTTTGCCTCGAGTGCCACCTGAATAATGCAGAATCAGCACGTTCTCTGGGGCCTGATCTTTGAGGTAGTTCAAGGCGTCTTTGAGGAAGTACTCATTCATGCTGGCGAGGTCATGGACTTCGACCAGATTGGCGCTAGAGAACAACGAGGAGCTCGTTGCAAGCAATAGTTCTCCGGGCTCATAGGTGGCCGCGTTGAGCCGCGTATGTTGAATGTCTTCGCGTGTTGCCGCTTGGCTACGCAATAGTTCGAACGCCCGGGAAGCCAGATATTGCTCGGATCCGGTCAGTAGGATCAGTGGTTGAGGAGTTAAATCCCTCCACGATATTCCCGGGGATGCTTGCGCGCGTGCCATCGAGCTCCTTTATGCGTCGTGCGGTACCTTGATCCTACCGAACTACAGCTCCAATCGCCTTGGCCAGCACCTTGTCCGCTTCGAATGTGAGCAGAACACTACCTTCCTGATCCGTCCTGATAACTTTTGAGCCAACGTGTTTTGCGGCGTCAAGAATTTTTTGATGTGGATGACCGTATGAGTTGTCTTCGCCCACGGACACCAAAATCACTTGAGGCTTGAGCTTCTCGATGACTTCGACTCCACCGTTTTTCGCCCCATGATGCGATGCTTTGAGCACTTGTACCGGTGGTTGTGGTTGGCTCGCCAGCAACTGGTGCATCGCAGCTTCTTCTAAGTCTCCGGCAGTAAAGAAGCTGACTACTCCCCCATCCAAAATAAAGTCGAAGACGATCACCAAAGAAGTGTCATTGGGCTCTGCATAGCGCGCACTGACCTCATCAGGGCCGATCACCCGATACCGCACCACGTCGCTGCCCCCGCTATCCCCCGGTGCGATAGCTTGCGCACCTTGCCAGAGATCCGGACCAAAACCAGAGGACACTAGTCGCTCGCCGATCTCGATTCCGGAAGCCTCAATTTCAGGTATTCCGCCAAAATGATCGGCATGCTCGTGGGTAATAAACACCTTGGACAGCTTCGTGATTCCTAATCGTTTCACGCAAGATTCCACGTCCCCATCGGGCGGGCCCGAATCCAGCAGCCAGGCTTCTCCTGGACCGGTATGGATCATAAAAGCGTCCCCCTGCCCGACATCACACATTGCAACGTTCCATTCTCCGCCAAGATCGGGACGATAGAACAAGGTCGCCGGCACAACAATCGCAGACATCGCCACCAATGCTACGGTCAAGCCTCCGGCAGCGACTCGGTGCACGGCCAGATGTTCACTTTCACGGCCGGTCACAAGTAATACGGTGAAGACGACAGAGAATCCAATAGCCAGACTGATACCGGCAACGCCCGCTGGCCACGGGCGCGAAGCACCAGGTAACTCGACCACCCATAACGCTATTTTCCCGATCCACCCGGCCGGTAGCCCAGGCACCCACACCAGCACCTGTATTAGACCCGGCAAAGCGGTACACAGCAATAAACAAAGCACCCCGACGGTGGTGATCAGCGGCAATAATGGGGCAACTACGAGGTTCGCCGGCAATGAGTACAAACTAAAGTTTGAGTTCAACGCGATAATCACCGGAAGGCAGGTGAACTGGGCGGCACAACAAATTGCGGTGAGCTGTGCAAACCATGGCGGGAAAATACGCGAGAAAATCTCGGTGAGCGCCGGACTCAGCACGATAATACCTAGTGTTGCCAGCACCGATAATGCGAATGCCGGATCTACCGCGAGCGAGGAATCCAGATGTAGCAAGATCGTCGCGGACAAGCTTAGGATGCCCAGCGATCCCCTGCCACGGCCGAGCAGCAACGAAATGGTGGCGATCATTCCCATCAGTCCGGCCCGAAGTACGCTGGGATCTGGCCCCACAAACCAAATAAACAACCCCAAAAAAGCGATACTCAAGATGGCGGCAGGGATTCTGGGAACGGTAAAAAGTCGCAGGAGCACCAACACCATCGCCCCGAGCAACGCCACATTTGAACCGCTGACCGCGGTCAGATGGCTCAAGCCACTATTTTTCATAGCTGTCGAAAGCTCTTCGCTCTGCCCCGAGCGATCCCCATAAAGCATTCCAGGCAGTAGCCCCTGAGCTTCATGGCTTAGACCTTGCAAGCTGGATGCAAACCGTGTTTTTAGGTAATCGGCGGCGTTAGGATCTTGCGAACTGAGAACTACCGGCTGACTCTGCGCTCGAGCCCACCAGGCAAACGAGCCGTTTGAATCGGTGGCTTGCAGAGCAAGGATTGTTTCAAAGTTATCGGCGGTGACTTCGAGACTGTAGGGTACGCTCAGATACACCTCAATAGGACAGCTAACCCATTGTTCTTCGTGCCAGTATTTGAGTATCTGCGCAGCTCCTTGGCTGACCTCGTCTGCGCCAAGTCTGGGTTGCCCGTCGAAGGCAATGATCACCTTGCGTTGCTGTTCGGCTTCGCCGGGCAATAAACATTCATTGTTCCCAGAGCCGAGCGCGCTGACGCTGATCGCGGCTAAAAGCAATAAGAGCGGCCCGGTAAACCAGGGGGCCGACGAGGGGGAGTCGTGACGCTGGCGCAGTAAAAATGCCAGAATCACGAAGAAGACCACCAGCACCACCAGCATTACTGGCAAGGCCGGTTTCAAATACGCGGTCAGCCACGCCCCTGCGAGCACCCACAGACCCCGAAAATCCGTTTTCATGGGACCACCAGCTCGGTTAGTTCACCCAGTAGTACCGGCCCGATACCGGAGACGGCGTCTAGTTGCTCCACGCTGGTAAAGGGGCCGTTCTTGGTGCGGAAGTCGATGATGCGTTTGGCTAACGCCGGACCGATCCCGGGCAAGGTCATCAGCGTTTGCTCGTCGGCTTGGTTCAAGGAGATCTTCGCGCCGGCGCCGGGGGCTTTCGTAGCTTCGGCCGGAGAGCTGCTGCTGGCACCGGGCAAGATGATTTGTTGCCCGTCGGTGAGTTTGGCCGCCAGATTGAGAAGTTCGGGAGCAGCCTTTTTGCTCATCCCACCGGCCTTATTAATGGCGTCGATGATGCGCGAGCCCTCGGCTAGTTCATACACTCCGGGTTTTTTGACCGCACCGACCACATGCACGGTAATCATGTTGACCGCTTGGGTCGCGGCAGGATGTTGCGGATCGGCGACCAGCGGGATTGCTTCTAATTCTTCGGCTGCCGGTGGTGGAGCAAAGATAATGGAGAAGGCGACCCAAACCAGCACCACAAGCACCAATACGAGCGCGGCCACGCGCGACACGGCGAAGCGCAAACGGGTCGGCCGTGGCGCAAATTTAGAGAAGAAGTCGTGGCGCCCCATGAGCCACAGTTTGCGCCAAAGTTAGTCGTTGGTGCGCTGCGCGGTGTCGGGCTGTGGATTCAGTGGCCCGACGGCCACCGCAAGGACCCCAATCCCGGTATGCGCGGCAAGCACTGCGGGTAAGGATTCGATCTGCACCGGCTCCTCGCTCAGCGAAGCCAGCTCGTTGGCCACCTCGGTGGCCAGTTCCGCGGCCCCAAAATGCATCACTCCGATGCGCACCGGCCCGGCAGCCTTGCTGGCCGCGTCGGTACCCAGCGCTACGAGACGAGCCTGGGCTCGAGCAAAAGAACGCGGCTTTTCAATGGGTTGAATCAGCCCATCATCGATGTGCAGGATTGGTTTAACGTTGAGCAGATTACCAAGCACCGAGGACATCGTGCTGATCCGCCCACCACGGCGTAACTGCTCTAGGCTGGGCACCGCAAAATAGACAGAATTTTGTGTGGCCGAACGCGCGATCTGGGCCAACATTTCGAGCGGCGCACCGGCCTGCCGGGCGGCCAGCACATCGGCGACGGCAAAACCTTGGGACATCGCTACGGTACGCGTATCGACCACCGTTACCGGCAGCTGAACATCATTTGCTGCCAGCCGGGCGGCGTCCACCGTGCCCGAAAGCTGACCGGACATGTGAATAGAGATAATTGACTCACAACCAGCATCCTGCAACTGCCGGTAAACCCGGGTGAATTCCCCCGGTGCTGGGCGTGAGGTCTTCACCGATTTGCCCATTGCCAGGCCCATCATCAGCGCGTTCAGATCATCACCGTGCACATGGTTGTCGACGATAATGGGGATATTCACGCAGGCGAAGTCGGCGCTTTGCAGCAAACTACTAGGCAGGCAGGCGGCGGAGTCGGTGACCACGCCGATCCGGGTACGCGAAAGCCCACGCGGGGCCAGCCATTTAGGCAGCCAGCCCGCGCGTGGACTCTTTGTGCGTTCGCTCATGGGTTGAGCCTACGGTGCCGGAACCACATTCACGAGCTTCGGCGCACGGACGATCACTTTCAGCGGCTCCTTGCCATCGAGCATGCGGATCACCGTTTCGTGAGCCAGAGCCTGCGCACGCAGATCGTCCTCGGAAATGTCCAGCGGAACTTCTAAGCGCGCGCGGACCTTGCCCTTGATCTGCACCACGGCGGTGACGGTGTCATCAACCAGCAACGACTCGTCAACCTGCGGCCAGGCGCTATTTACGACGCTTGGCTCGTAGCCCAGCTGGGACCACATATCTTCGGCGGTGTATGGCGCAAACATGCTCAGCAGCTGCGCGGTGACCGTCGCCGCCTCGCGTACCGCAGGGTCACTTGCGCCGGCACCGGAATCGATGGTTTTACGCGCCGCGTTGACCAATTCCATGGTCTTGGCGATCACCACGTTAAACTTGCCCGAGTCCAGCAGCTGAGCGGCCTCGTGCACGGTGCGGTGAGTGACCTGACGCAAGGACTTCTCGCCGGTGGTGTAATCCACGCCCTGTGCGCTTTGCACGTCCTGGGCGATACGCCAGGCGCGCGCCAAGAACTTCTGCGAGCCCGATGGGGACACATCGGCCCAGTCCACGTCGTCCTCCGGTGGGGAGGCGAAGATCATCGTCAGACGCACCGCGTCCACACCAAACTTGTCCAGCTGCTCGCCCAAGTCAACACCGTTGCCCAGCGACTTGCTCATCGCCTTGCCACCGTTGAGCACCTGGCCCTGGTTCAGCAGCGCGCTAAATGGTTCGTCCACGTCGATCAAGCCCAGATCAAAAATGACCTTGGTGAAGAAGCGCGAGTAGAGCAGGTGCAAAATCGCGTGCTCCACGCCGCCGACGTACTGGCCTACCGGCATCCAATCGCGCACGGCCTGCGGGTCAAAAGGACCCTCGGTGTAGTGCGGGGAAACAAAACGCAGGAAGTACCAGGAGGAATCGACAAAGGTATCCATGGTGTCGGTGTCACGCTTGGCGGCGCCACCACACTTCGGGCAGTCCACGTTGACCCACTCTTCGACGGCAGCCAGCGGACTGGTGCCCTTCGGAGCGAGCTGCTCGCCGCGCAGGTTATCTGGCAGGCGTACCGGTAGCTGGTCATCGGGAACCGGGACCTCACCGCAGTCGGCACAATGAATGATCGGGATCGGGGTACCCCAGAAGCGCTGGCGGGAGAGCAGCCAGTCGCGCAGCCGGTAGTTGATCGTGTGCTCACCGGTGCCGGCGGCCTCAACAATCTCGATCGCCTTCGCGACGGCCTCGGTCTTGGTCAAACCGGAGAGCTCACCGGAGTTGATCAGTTGGCCCTCGCCGGTGGTCGCGGTTCCGGAAACTGCCGGATCCTCTTCACCGGTTTCGACGACCACGCGCACCGGCAGGTCAAAGGTGCGAGCAAAGTCCAAGTCACGCTGGTCGTGCGCGGGCACGGCCATAATTGCACCGGTACCGTAATCGGCCAGCACATAGTCCGCGGCCCAGACCGGCAGCTTCTCGCCAGAGAGTGGATTGATCGCGTAACGACCCAAGAACACGCCGGTCTTCTCACGTTCCGAAGACTGACGTTCGATCTCGGAGAGCGCTTTAACCTGCTCCTGGTATTCTTCCAGGGCGGCGCGGTGCTCATCGGTGACCAGCTCGCCAGCCAGCGCGGCGTCGGCGGCAACAACCATGAAGGTCGCACCGTACAAGGTGTCCGGACGGGTGGTGAAGACCGGGATCTTCACCTCTTCCAACTGATCCTGCGCGGCGATGCCGAAGGTCACCTGGGCGCCCTCGGAACGGCCGATCCAGTTCTTCTGCATCAGCAACACGCGCTCAGGCCAGTGACCCTTGAGCCCGTCCATATCTTCAAGCAGACGATCCGCGTAATCGGTGATCTTGAAGTACCACTGGTTCAGGCTCTTCTTGGTCACCGCGGTGCCACAACGCTCACAGGCACCGTTAACTACCTGCTCATTAGCCAACACGGTCTGGTCCGTCGGGCACCAGTTCACCGGGTGGTCCTTGCGGTAGGCCAAGCCCTTTTCGTAAAACTTATTAAACAGCCACTGGGTCCAGCGGTAGTATTCCGGATCCGAGGTGTGCAACCGGCGATCCCAGTCGGCGGAGATCGCGTAACGCTTGAAGCTCTCCGCCTGGGTGTCAATGTTTTTGTAGGTCCACTCCGCCGGGTGCGCATTGCGCTTAATAGCGGCGTTTTCCGCCGGCAGGCCGAAGGAATCCCAGCCGATCGGATGCATCACGTCATAGCCACGCAACCGCCAGTAACGCGACACCACATCGCCCATAGCAAAAGCCTCGGCGTGACCCATGTGCAGGTCACCGGAGGGGTACGGGAACATATCCAGCACATAGCGACGCTCGCGGCTGCCGTCATCGGCGGGCTTGAACACTTCAAGTTCATCCCATACCGGTAGCCACTTGGACTCGAGGTCCTTAAAATCGTAGGTTCTGGGTTCGTTCGTCGATGATGTCACTGAGCTCTTCTCACACACTTGCGGAAAAATTTCCTGACGGAAAACTTGGTTCGGGTCCAGACACAACAAAAGCCCCCAAATCACCACTCGGGGGTACGGCCATTGGCCGTGCTTAGCCTAGGTTGCGCTGAAAATGCATACGCCGATTCTATCGCAGTTCAACTCGCAACGGCGCATCCGTGAAATGCTCGCTCCACCACCGAGCCAATGTCATCGCTCACAACCCTCGCGCCGGTGTCCGATGAATTCGCGCGCGATTATCCACAGCCGGCACCCACCATGGCCCCACACCTCGCTACCGGGTCAAGAATAGCTTCATGAACACGCCAGCGCTCATCGCCACCTTGCACACCCTGTGCGCCGCCCCGCTTCAGCTCGGGACGCAGCTCACCGGTGACATGATGCTGCGTTTAGGCTCCCTGACCCTGGCCCTGTTCACCGCCATTGGCCAGCTAGTGCATCAGCATCGCGATCCACGCCTCGTGCTTGCCTACTGCGACCTCGTGGAAAAATTCGCCCAGCAGATCCACCACGAACAACTGGCCACCGCCCTTGATGCGGAGCTCAGCGGCGCACACGCGCTGAGCCTTGAAAGCTTCGATCAGTTGCGCGCCGGCACCTGCATTCTGGAGGGTGAACCGCAACTCGCTGTGGGCCGAACCTGTTACAAATCTGCCGGGGACTTGCTGGCCTCCTGGTTAGGACTGAACTATTTCGAGGCACAACGGCGCATCGACGACGCCCACCTGCTCATCGGCCGGCGCACCGCCCAGGGCGAGTCTTGTGAACCACGCATGCCCCAGCTGGCCAGGCTCTATGCCGACGGCGGCGCAAACCGACGCAGCATCACGGTGACCGCCCGCAGACTTGAAAAACTCGAACCCAAAGACACCACCTTCGACGGCACACCGGCGCAGCTCACCGCCAGGGACACCGACGGGCAACTCTTAGAGACCCACGCCGCACGCGCCTTAGCGCAGCTTGGTCCCAATGCCGCGAGTAAGGAGATCAGTACCCGGATCGGGATCTACAAGGAACTGCACTGCGAAAAACAACCACCGGCGCTGGGCCTATTCATCGGCCCGGTCATCGACGGCGTTCATGAATTCACCCTGCGCACCTTGGCCGCCCACGCTCAGGTAATCCGTTCGATCCGCGTGCAATCCGCAGACTGGCGCACCCAAGCGGGCAAGGCCGCACGTCACGCAACCGCAGAGCCTGCCGCTTTCGTTCCTGATCCGTCGCCAGAAACCAAAGCGCAGCAGCCAGTTGCGCATCCCGCGGCAACGCCCAGCACCCCAACATGGTTACAGCCCGAGACCCCGATGCCCGCATGGGCTAAGCCGGCGGACAAGCAATCTGAAGCCGATGGCACCCCGAACTGCACCACGAAGCCCGAACCAACGGGCAATCACGAAGAGACGGTGACTTCCGAGCTGCGCGCACTGAACGCCTTCATGGCCATCCTCACCTCGCCTGCCAGCGGAGGCAAAATCAAACCAGTCATTCCACGCATCTTTGTTTACATGTGGCTAAGTGACCTACAGAATCTCGCCGAAGCCCACGCCGTCACCTCAAATGGGGTGCACTTACCGCCTGGAGAACTTCGACGAACGTTAGCCGAAGCCAACATCATTCCGGTTGTCCTAGGCGGCAACAGCCAACCACTAGATCTAGGTCGATCCAGGCGCTATCACGAGGGGTACGTCAGGGCGGCAGTGTTAGCCCGAGATCGCGGCTGCATCGTGCCCGACTGCACTACACCGCCAGATCACGTAGAAATTGATCACTATCAACGCTCGTGGGCCGACGGTGGTACTACCAGCGTGCAGTCCGGGGCAGGATTGTGTCCCGATGGGCACCACAGTCGCCACGTGGATCAGATTAAAATCGTCGATGTCGATGGCCTACCCCACGTGATCCTGCCAGCGCATCTTGACCCTGAGCAAAAACCTCGGCGCAACACCTATTGGGGAGCCCTGCAATTAGGCGATGCGCCCGATCATGAGGCCGCACCTGTAGCTCCACCCGATCCATCTGGTTCAACTGATCCGCCTGGTTCACCCGAGGAAAGTTAACCAGCAGACCGTGCCCGCCGACCCCCAATCCCCCACCGGCCGGCACCGAAAAAAACGCAGACCCCGAACCCTTTGCTCATGGGTTCGAGGTCTGCGTTTGTGCGTGGTGAGGCTGACTAAGCTTTGGTGTCTTCGTCCACCCAGTCAAAGGTGCGAGTCACGGCCTTCTTCCACAGGCGCAGGCTGCGTTCGCGCTCTGCGTCCTCCATCGCCGGCTCCCACCGCTTGTCCTCAGACCAGTTCGATTCCAGTTCGCCAAGGTCCTTCCAGAAGCCCACCGCGAGCCCGGCCGCATAGGCGGCACCCAGTGCGGTGGTTTCGGTGACCTTTGGACGAACCACAGGCACCCCAAGAATGTCGGCCTGGAACTGCATCAATGCCTCGTTGGCCACCATGCCACCGTCGACCTTCAACTCGGTCAGCGGTACCTCGGCGTCGGCGTTGACTGCGTCCAGCACCTCGCGGGTCTGGAATGCGGTAGCTTCCAAGGCGGCACGGGCGATGTGGTTTTTGTTCGCAAAGCGGGTCAAACCCACTATCGCGCCACGTGCTTCGGCCCGCCAATAAGGTGCGAAGAGACCGGAGAAAGCAGGCACGATGTACACGCCACCGTTGTTATCGACCTTGGCCGCCAGCTCTTCAATCTCTGGAGCGGTAGCGATCATGCCGATATTGTCTCGTAGCCACTGAACCAGGGAACCGGCTACCGCGATAGAGCCTTCCAGCGCGTAGACCGGAGCGGCGTCGCCCAGCTTGTAGGCCATCGTGGTCAGCAGCCCGTTGGACGAATGCACGATCTCGGTGCCGGTGTTGAAGATCAAGAAGCAGCCGGTGCCATAGGTGTTCTTCGCGGTACCCGCGGTGAACGCGGCCTGTCCGAAGGTGGCTGCCTGCTGGTCACCTAAAATGCCGGCCACAGGCACTTCGCGTAGCAACTGGTTGCCAGCCACGGTGCCATACACCTCGGAGGAGGAACGGATCTGCGGCATCATCGATACCGGCACACCAAAGTCGGCAAGGATTTCTTCATCCCAGGCCAGAGTCTTCAGGTCCATGAACAAGGTGCGCGAGGCGTTGGTTACGTCGGTGACGTGCACGCCACCGTCGATGCCACCGGTCAGGTTCCATAGCACCCAGCTATCGGTGGTGCCGAAGATCAATTCTCCAGCTTCGGCGCGTTCGCGTGCACCTTCAACGTTGTCCAGAATCCACTTGATCTTAGTTCCGGAGAAGTAGGTTGCCAGCGGCAGTCCTACCCGGTCCTTGTAACGATCTACTCCGCCATTGGCAGCCAGTTCGTCAACGATCTCTTGGGTACGGGTATCCTGCCAAACAATCGCGTTGTACACCGGTTCGCCGGTGTTCTTATCCCACACCACGGCGGTTTCACGCTGGTTAGTGATGCCAACTACTTCGATGTCGTGTCGGGTCAGGTTCGCCTTGGATAGCGCCTGGCCGATAACTTCGCGGATGTTGTTCCAGATTTCAGCTGCATCATGCTCAACCCAGCCGGCGGCCGGGAAGATCTGCTCGTGCTCGAGCTGACCGACCGAGACTACCTCGCCGGCGTGATCGAAGACGATGGCTCGGGAACTAGTCGTCCCCTGGTCGATGGCGATAACATATTTTTCACTCATGATTCACATCTCTCTTTCTAGAACAGCAAGCCGGCGCCGACGCCGCCAAGTAGACCACCAATGACAGGACCAACGATCGGAACCCAGGCGTAGGCCCAGTCCGATGATCCCTTGCCCTTGATAGGAAGGATAGCGTGTGCCAGTCGTGGACCGAGGTCACGTGTTGGGTTGATTGCATAACCGGTCGCTCCACCAAGGGATAGACCGATGGCCACCACGAGCAACGCGACCGCTAGCGGGCCAAGCTCATGTGGTGTCTTACCGAAACCGGCAATCACAAAGACGAGCACGAAGGTACCGAAGATTTCGGAGACCACATTCCAGCCGTAGGAGCGGATCGCAGGACCGGTGGCGAATACGCCCAACTGGTTACCGGCGTTCTGCTTGTCGTCGAGGTGCTTTTTGTAAGCCAACCAGGTACCAACGGCACCGAGGAACGCACCCACAAGCTGAGCGAGGAAATAAAGCATGGTGTTGGCGAATGTTTTGGCAACACCGGGGGCATATTCGGCGGCGTCCGGGTTGATCAGCAACCCAAGGGTGACCGCAGGGTTCAGGTGCGCACCGGAAATACCGGCGATCCAGACACCGCAGTAAACACCAAGGCCCCATCCGAAGCTGATCGCCAGCCAACCGGCGGCGCTACCAAGGGTTCCCTTGAGTGCTACGTTGGCGCATACGCCCGAGCCCATGAGGATGAGAATGAAAGTGCCGGCTAATTCGGCAAGAAACACGTGAGTGGACAACATTGACCTCTTAGTGGTTTCGAAAGCCGGCGGCAACCTACCGCCGGCCGGTGCAGGTTACGCGAGGATGACCCCATGGCTTTCTGCAAGGACCGAGAGCGAATGGTCGATCTCGGCTGCGGTCTGGGTCTGATCCCAGCCCATTGGTTCCGCGAGGTGCGAGGCGACCTCGGTGACCAAATCTTTGGTGACCAACCCGCGGAAGGCGAGGTTGGTGCGGCGAATAAACACGTCGATCAAGCGGCCGACCTGTTCGTGCGCGACCAGGTAGGAAAGTTCCTGAACGGACAGTTCGCTGCTGTGCGTCAGCAGCTCTTCGTGCTCGCCAACTTCAGCAAGCACCCGATCCGCTCCGGTGCCATAACGCTCGAGCAGGACGCGTAGCCGCGCATGCGGAGCACGGTCCTCACGGGCCGCGTACCAGGCGGCCAGCTGGCCCTCATTGGTGGGGAAGTTTTTACCGCCGCCAATAGCCACACCTTGCGTGCTGTGCTTTTCACTCTCGCCAAGGAAGGCCAATGCCTTGCCTCCGAGGTTTTCAGCCAACGCGCGGAAGGTGGTCCATTTGCCACCGATCAGTGAAAGCATCATGGTGGAATCGGTCAGCCGGGTTTCCTTCACCTGGTAATCACGGGAGACGAAGCCCGGGGCGGTGTCGTCGTGGTTCGGCAGTGGACGCACACCGGAGAACTTGTAGACGATCTGCTCTTCACTCACGGAAATCCGCGGGAACACCTGGCCGATCAAATCGAAGAAGTACGCGACTTCCTCGTCGGTGCACACCGCTGGTTCACGCATGTCGTGTTCTAGGTCGGTGGTTCCCACCAGTACCCGGCCAAGCATTGGGTAGATCAGTACGATGCGACCGTCTTCGTTTTCGAAGAAGATTTCACGTCCTCCGGTCGCCGCCAGCAGCTCTGGGTGATCAAGCACGATGTGTGAGCCCTTGGTGCCACCGGTCCATTTGGTGTTTTTACCAAGCTCGGCGTTGGTCAGATCCACCCAGGCGCCGGTGGCGTTGATGATGACCTCGGCTTCAAAGTCGAACTGTTCGCCGGTCAGGACGTCGCGTAGCGTCGCGGTGCCGTCGGTGACGGTGGTTAGCTCCACGTAGTTGCTAGCGCGCGCCTGATCGCTGGCACCCAGACCGTCGCGCAGTACGTCGAGGGTTAGGCGTTCGGGATTGTGCACCGACGCGTCGAAGTAGGTGGCGGTGTATTTGACGTCCTCGCGCAGTTCGGGCAGATCCTTGCGGGCCGCCTTGGTGCCTTTAAAATTGTGCCATGGGGTGTTGCGTCCGCCGATGCCGGCGAACACGTCGTACATGATCAATCCGGCTTTAATGAGCGCCGCACCGCGCTCGGTCGGCTTGCCGGACTTGTGAGTTAAGAAACGCATCGGCGCGCTGAGCATGCCGGAGAACGTGGAAAAAATCGGGATCGTGGTCTGCAATGGCTTCACGTAGTGTGGAGCGATCTCCAGCAACGAGTTGCGTTCCTGAACCGACTCGTGGACGAGGCGGAATTCACCGTTTTCGAGGTAACGGATCCCACCGTGGATCATATGTGAGCTTGCCCCGGAGGCTCCTTGGCAGTAGTCGCCGCGCTCCACCAGTGCCACATCGATTCCCTGCATCGCGAGGTAGCGGAAAGTCGCCACACCGTTGATGCCACCGCCGACAACGAGCACCCGCGCCTTTGGCCGTGCACGTAGTTGCTCTAGCTGGTCCCGATTCACGATTACATGCCCCTTTTTTGACTGTTGGTGTCTGTCAACAGTTAGTCTTGTCACCATGGAACAAAACGGTCAAACGAAATGCACAAACGTGCAGAAATGGTCTGATTGATGCAGATATCCCCCGGGAACGGCCCCTATAAACTGCCAAATCCTGACACATCCGTGCATACGAACCCCAAAGCCAAGGACGCCTTACGCGCCGCACAGTTGTATTACCTGCAGGACATCAAGATGGAAGTGATCGCCCGTGAACTTGGCGTTTCCCGATCCACGGTCTCTCGCCTGCTCGCCCACGCCAAACGCACCGGAATGGTCTCGGTGAAGATCAACCCCTCGGCTAACCTGTCGGCATTAGTCAGCAACCAGTTAGCCGAAAAATACGGGATCAACGTGCATCTAGTACCCACCGACGGGTCGATGGATGACACCGAACTACTCCAACGTGTCTCGGCACATGCCGCCTATCTGCTGGGCACGATCGTGTCCTCCTCAATGACCATCGGTGTCGCCTGGGGCCAAACCATGCAGGCCGTCTCCGCGGCACTGACCGGCCACCCCACCCACGACTCGGTGGTCGTGCAACTAAACGGGGCGGCCAACCCGGTCTCCAGCGGGGTGCGCTACGCCAGCGAAATCCTGACCCGCTTCGGCCAAGCCTTTACCGCCCGCACCGAACAGTTCCCGGTCCCGGCATTTTTCGACAAGGCCAGCACCCGCGAGGCGATGTGGCAGGAAACCTCCATACATCGTGTGCTGAATATCCAACGCGAAATGAATTTGGCGGTCTTCTCCTTGGGAGCGGCCAACTCAAACCTCGCCTCGCAGGTGTACCGCGGCGGTTACCTCAGTAAGGCCGAGACAAGACAGCTCAGTGAGATGGGTGTAGTAGGCGACGTGGCGACGGTCTTTTTCGACAAAAACGGCGACGACGCGCACATTGAAATCAACGCTCGAGCCACCGGCCCCACCTTGGCAGAACTACGCAAGGTCCCAAGACGCTTCTGCGTGGTCTCGGGACGCGGCAAATTACAAGCCGTCCGCGGGGCACTGAATGGCAAGCTGATCACCGAGCTGGTCATCGACGAGGGCACCGCGCTGGCGTTGCTCGACGGGTAGGGTTAAATACATGACGCCACGCACCCAACTGGTCACCACCCATACCCTGCACGGATCCACCACCAAGGTCTACAGTTACCCGGCCAGCGGGAAGCCAAGCGCCGGAACGATTTTTGCGATCCACGGTTTTCGTGGCGATCATCATGGGCTGCAACGCATCGTGGACCAGCTGCCGCAATACACCATCATCGTGCCCGATCTACCTGGTTTCGGCTCCTCCAGCTCAATGGACCTACCCCATGACGTCGACGGATACGCGACGGCCTTGTCCACGTTGGCCGACGAGTTCGCCCTGCCTTCCAACACCATCTTGCTCGGACATTCTTTTGGCTCGCTGGTGGCCGCCAAGCTGGCTACCGAACGCCACTTTTCCAGGCTTGTGCTGCTGAACCCGATCTCCGAGCTGGCGTTGGATTCCTCGCAGGCACTGATGGCCAAACTCACCGGATTTTACTACGAGGTCTGCGCAAAACTTCCCGAACGCCTCGGTTCGGCGGTTCTGCGCTCGGAGTTATTCTCCGACGCAATGAGCGTGGTGATGACCAAGAGTAAAGACCGCGCCGTGCGCCAGTACGTGCGCGAACAGCACCGCGCCTATTTTGGTGGCTTTCATTCACGAGTAACCCTTGCGCAGGCATATCAGGCATCTATCGCGCACACCGTGGGCGAATACAGCGCAGATATTCACATTCCGGTACTCCTGGTCGGCGGCATGCTCGACGAGTTAGGCACCCCGGAAACCCAAGAGAAGCTCCGTGCAAGCTTTGGCGACGCGCGGCTAGTCATGCTGGGGAACGTCGGACACCTGATTCACTACGAAAAGGCCGGCGACACGGCGGCGGCGATCGACAAATTTCTGCAGCAATTGCCGGACTAATCTCGGGTTAAAGCACCTCGTCGGGATCCACCGCGATGGTCACTACCGGATCTTTAGCCGCGGACATCCGCGCCCGCAAGGCTCGCAGCGAGGTGGTAACTAGGTGCCCGTCGGCGTAGGAAAAGAACAGCACGTAGCGGTGTTCGATCGGCGGGCCATCAAGAATTGTCGGACCGTGCACCGCCAGCTTTTCACGCAGTTGCGGTGCCATGGCAGCGATTAGCCGTTCGGCGCCGGGACCGGAGACCACGGCGCTTCGTACCGCCGGAGGCAGTCCCAGTTCACGACGCTCCCCCAATTCACGCTCGGCAAAACTTGCCGGGTCATAACGCACCAGTGCCGCGCCGGCCGGGCTCGGCGTGCCGGTCAGCACCACTACCCCATCGTGCGAGGCCAACGAGGCGGCGCTAAACCAACGGCTGAGCACCTCCTCGGTATTACGAAGCGAGTCATGGGCCATCATTTTGTCCGCGTCCAGTAGCAGCACGGCACTGTATCCTCCGTCCACCACCGGCTCCACCCCGGGGGTTGCTACCACCAGCGCGGGTTTGCGCTCCAGCCGGCGCACCGGTTTGGCCCCGGTAGAAGAGATGACCGGCACCTTGGCAAACGCCTGACCCAACTCGTCCGCGGTACGATCCGCGCCAATGCTTGCCGCGCGGATCCGTGGCGAATTACATTCGGCACAACGGTATTCGCGATACTGTTCACCACACCATTTGCAGGAAATATGGTGGGTTGACCCGCCAAGTTGTAACGGACCCTGACAGGCCGGGCAGCGCGCCAACGTTCGGCAGTCCTGACAGGCCAGCGCGGGCATAAAACCGGTGCGCGCCACTTGCACCAGCACCGGCCCGGTTTCCAGTGCCTTGCTTGCTTCACGCCAGGCGAGCGACGGGATCCGAGCACGGGCAAGCACCGGGTCGCGTTCCATTTCAAAGTCATTGGTGGTAGCCACCACGCGCGGGGTCTGCGCGCGCAGCACCGCCCGGGGCACCTTGAGCTCCGTGGCCCATCCGGTAGCCACCAGGCGCTGGGCTTCGACCGAACGCGAAGGTGAGGCAATGAGCAGCGAGCAATCGCTATGGGTGCTGCGCAACAACGCCACCTCACGCGCATGCTGGTACGGCGCGCGCTGTTCGCGGTGGGATTGATCTGCATCTTGCCAGAGCACGATCAGCCCCAGCTGCGGTATATGACACTGCGCGGCGGATCGGGTGCCGATGACGATCTGTACCTGCCCGCCGATGGCGCGCAGGAAATTTCGGTACCGTGGGGTCGGCCCATCGTCGGCCTGCAGCCGCGCATAACTGTCTTTACCGAAGTGCTCGTCTAAGTGTTCGGCCAGTCGAGCCAGATCGCTGGCGTCGGGCACCAGCAGGAGCACGCGCTGCCCGCGGGCCAACACCGGACGGCAGGCATCAAGCAAAAATCCGGGCCACGAGCCATAAAAGTTCGGCACCCAGGTGGCTACCGCGCGCAGCGTATCCCCGTTGGCCCAGGCTTGGAGCGCCTCGGGACCCAGCTCGTAATGTTCGAGCTGATTTGGATGCTCAGGCAGCGTGGGGGCTACCTCTTGCAGTTTTTCCTTTTCGACCTTGGCCGCGCGTGCCGGGACGGCTAGGCGTACCACATCCCAGACGGTGCCGGCATAACGCTGTGCTACTAGTTCGGCGACTTCATAAACCTCGCGGTGCAGCACCACCTTGTCGCTGACCAGTTTAGACAGTGTCTTGAGCTTGATCGGCGAGGCGTAGTCTTCAAGCACCTCGGTGATAAAGCCAGGCAGTTGTTGCGCCCCAAAAGGCACCTTCACGCGTGTGCCGGCCACCGCGGTGGACAGCATCGACTCGGGCACCTGATAGTCGAAGAGCCGGTCCAGATGTGGCACGGAAGAATCAATCAGCACCCGAGCAACCCGCTTGATACGGGCCGGCTCGGGTGCTGATATGAGGGCGTCTTGCTGCACGCTAGGTCCTAGGCGTTAAACCAGCTGCGCAGCGCATCCACGCGGTCGGTACGCTCCCAGGTGAAGTCGGTGTCGTCACGTCCGAAGTGGCCGTGCGCGGCGGTTTTACGGTAGATCGGACGTAGCAAATCCAGGTCTTCGATGATGCCCAGTGGGCGCAGGTCAAAGATTTCGTTGATGGCGCGGGTGATTTTGGCCGGGTCTACGGTTTCGGTGCCGAAGGTCTCCACATACAGACCCACCGGGCGAGCCACGCCGATGGCGTAGGCAACCTGAACCTCGGCGCGGCGAGCAAGCCCCGCGGCGACCACATTCTTCGCTACCCAACGCATCGCGTAGGCGGCCGAACGGTCAACCTTGGAAGGGTCCTTGCCGGAGAACGCGCCGCCACCGTGGCGGGCGAAGCCGCCGTAGGTGTCCACGATGATTTTGCGTCCGGTGAGCCCGGCATCGCCTACCGGTCCGCCGATCACAAAAGGACCCGAAGGGTTCAGGATCACGTTGGTGGCTGAGGTGTCCAGATTGGAACGCTCAAGAATCGGGGTGACAACCTCTTCGAGCAGGTCTGCCTTCAAGGTCGCCAACTCGTATTCCGAGGCGTGCTGGCTGGAAACGACCACGGTGTCGATGGAGACCGGTGTGTCCCCGTCATAACCGATAGTGACCTGAGTCTTGCCGTCCGGACGCAGCAGCGGCATGCGTCCATTCTTGCGCACCTGGGTCAGTCGCTCGGACAGACGGTGAGCCAAGAAGATCGGGGTAGGCATCAGCGAATCGGTTTCATCCGAGGCGTAGCCAAACATCAGGCCCTGGTCGCCGGCGCCCTGCATATCGCGGGGGTCCTTGGCGGTACCTTCACGCGCTTCCAGCGAGTTGAATACGCCGTCGTGGATTTCCTGGGACTGCTGTCCGATCGAGACCGACACACCACAGCGCGCCCCGTCAAAGCCGTTGGCCGAGGAGTCGTAGCCGATGTCCAGGATGGTACTGCGCACGATCTCGGGGATCTCTACGTAGCCGTTGGTGGTCACCTCGCCGGCCACATGCACCAGTCCGGTGGTGGTCAGCGTTTCGACGGCGACCTTAGAGTTCGGGTCCTGCGCCAGCATGGCATCGAGGATCGCATCCGAGATCTGGTCGCAAATTTTGTCTGGGTGTCCCTCGGTAACGGATTCCGAGGTGAAAAGACGAAGTTCGGGGGTAGTTGAAGTCACCTTTTTACTCTATCTGGTCTGACCGACCGATTGGCTTTAGTTGCGACGTTACGTGACCAAACACCATATGGTGCGGCTCACTTTGTGACGTGCGGATGTCCGATTATTGCGCTGGCGATCTGCTCTATGACCACCCGGGCCACCTCGAGTTTGCTTCCCGTAGCCTGCACACTCGGAGCCTGCGAGGCAAACAGCACCTGAATGCTGTTGGTGTCTTGTCCAAAGGTCAGCTGCGCGCCCACCTCGTTGACCACGAGCATTTCGCAGCCCTTACGCGCCAACTTCGAGCGCCCGTAGTCCAGCACGCTGCCCTGCTCGTCACCGGTTTCGGCGGCGAACCCGACGATCAGTGAGGGCAGCGTCGCATCCTGCGCACGTGCCTGCACAATCTCGGCCAGAATGTCTGGATTGCGCACCAAGGTGATCACCGGAGCGGAGTGTTCGTCGCGCTTTTTGATCTTCGAATTTTCGATGTTTGCCGGGCGGAAGTCGGCCACCGCGGCGTTCATGATCAGCACATCGTGACCTGGAGCCTCGGCGAAAACCGCCGCGCGCAACTCTAACGCGCTCGATGCATGCACCAGACGCACCCCAGCCGGTGGGGCAACTTCGAGGTGAGTGGCCAGCAACGTCACCTCGGCGCCGGCATCACGGGCGGCCTGCGCCAGTGCCACACCTTGGCGGCCGGAGGAACGGTTACCCAAGAAGCGCACCGGGTCCAAAGGCTCGCGAGTACCGCCGGCGGTGATCAACACTCGCTGGCCGGCCAGGATCGGGGTGCTGAGCAACGGGGTGATCTGCGCAAAAATATCTTCGGGTTCTGGAAGTCGCCCCGGTCCGGAGTCTTTTCCGGTCAACCGCCCGCTAGTCGGTTCGATGATGGTCACCCCGCGTGCGCGCAAGGTGGCCACGTTGGCGCGGGTGGCCTCGTGTTGCCACATTTCGGTGTGCATTGCCGGAGCCATCACTACCGGGGCCCGGGTCGCTAGCAGCGTGCCGGTCAATAAATCATCGGCGATCCCCGCCGCCGCCTTGGCCATCAGGTCCGCCGTCGCCGGCACGATCAGCACCAGGTCGGCTTGCTGACCTAAGCGCACGTGGTTCACCGATTCGACCGCGTCAAAAACGTTGGAGGTCACGCGATTGCCCGACAGGGCTTCCCAGGTGGCGTTGCCAACGAAGTTTTCGACCTTCGCGGTCGGGATGACGTCGACGTGATGCCCGGCCTCTTTGAGCAGGCGCAGCAACAACACGGACTTGTAGGCGGCGATCCCAGCCGAGACGCCCAAAACGATACGCAACACGCGAAATATCCTTTGGTGATTTATTACCTGGTGGTTAAAGAAAAAAGATGGCGCCCGATCGGGGCGCCATCTCTCATATTAGTCTTCGGTAACTTCAGCCCGAGTGACCTTGAGCAGCTGGCTGTCCAGTTCGCGCAATGCGATGGTCAGTGGCTTTTCGTTCAACTTGGTCTCAACCAATGGACCAACATACTCGAACAGGCCTTCATTTAGCTGCGCGTAGTAAGCGTTGATCTGACGTGCGCGCTTTGATGCGTTGAGCACCAGCGCGTACTTCGAGTCGTTGGTCTCAAGCAACGAGTCGATCGATGGGTTAATGATTCCCTCTAGATTGGACACAGGACTCCCTTTAGTCATTCTTCAGGCCCATAAGGGCCACAAGCTCTTCGGCGGCGCGTGAAACATCATCGTTAACGATGGTGACATCGAATTCTGATTCCGCCGCAAGTTCTAGTTTAGCGGTTTCTAGGCGACGCTGCTGCTCCTGGGCCGTTTCGGTACCACGGCCGATCAGTCGGCGCACCAATTCATCCCAAGTTGGCGGGGCTAAAAAGACGAACTTTGCCTCAGGCAACGTCTCTTTAACCTGTCGTGCACCCTGCAGATCGATCTCCAGCAGGACCTTCTTGCCATTGGCCACCGCGTCGTCAACCGTGGAACGGATGGTCCCGTAGCTATTCTGCCCGTGCACCACAGCCCATTCCAACATGTCACCGCCATCGACCAGTTGATGGAACTTTTCAGGCCCGACGAAGAAGTAATGAACTCCATCCTCTTCGCCTGGCCGTGGGTCTCGGGTTGTGGCCGAGACCGAAAGCCAGACATCAGGATAGTTATCTCGGATGTAGGTAGAGACGGTGCCCTTACCTACAGCCGTGGGGCCGGCTAGTACAGTTACCGACGCAGCGGTCATTGACTACACTTTCGTTTTTGGTGGCGATTGCTTGAAGTGTTCGGTGATCGCCGTGCGCTGCTTGCGGCCTAAACCGCGCAAGCGACGCGAAGGGGAAATGCCAAGACGTTCCAGCAGGTTTGCTGCACGAACTTCGCCAACACCCGGCACCGATTCCAGAAGGTCCATGACACGCATGCGTCCCACAGCCTCGTCTTCGTATACCAAGTCTAGTACCTCCGTGATGGAGATCTTGCCGGTACTGAACTGGGCTTTAAGTTCTGCACGGCGTGTGCGAGCTGCCAATGCCTTGGCACGAGCCCGAATACGGTCTTCGTCTGAGAGTTCTCGCAGTACCATCGTTCAGCCATCCTTCATGTGTAGTGGACTAAGGCTATGAGAGTGAACATAGCGATCAAACGCGCATTTTGCAAGAGTAATCGCGTTGTGGCTACCAGAAACTGTAGTAGCCACAACGCGATTGTGCTAGTTATTTAGCCCGCGGCCAATAATTCATCACGAACTTGCGCTGCTTTCGCCCGCAAGGCGTTTACACTTGGCCCCACCTTGAGGATGTCCCGGCTGCTGGTACCCAGTACTTGTGAATAGCTACCGGCAAATGCGGCGGCGATATCACGTGCCGTGGCCCCTTGGGCACCGAGCCCAGGGGTGAGCAATGGCGCCTTCGTTGCACTCAGATCGATGCCCAGTTTCGCCGGTGCATCGCCAATGGTTGCGCCTACCACCAGACCCACGTGGCCCATATCTTCAGCGCCCGCATTTTCTGCGGTGACTTGGTCAATAATCGATTTTGCAACCGACTTTTCACCGCCAACGTGCTGCACAGAGGGCCCTTCAGGGTTCGAGGTGAGCCCCAAAACGAACACTCCACGACCGGTCTGCGCGGCCAGATCAATGGCCGGACGAAGCGACTCATAACCGAGGTACGGACTGAGCGTCACCGCGTCCGAAGCCAGCGGTGAAGCATCGTCCAACCACGCCGTGGCATAGGCCGCCATGGTCGAACCAATGTCGCCACGCTTAGCATCTGCGAGGGTTAATATTCCCGCAGATTTTGCCAAGCTGAGAGTTTCCTCCAAAACCGCAAATCCTGCGGACCCGAAGCGCTCATACAACGCGACCTGAGGCTTCAAAATTGCTGCCACACCAACCATGGCTTCCACCACGGTCAGTGAGAAAGATCGCACCCCAGCGGGGCTGTTTTCCAGCCCCCACGCTTGAAGCAACGCCGGGTGCGGGTCAATTCCCACACACAGCGGCCCGGAGGCCTCCATCGCCGCCCGAAGACGGGTTCCGAAGTTAGGCATTACGCGCACCGCGCAGGTTCTGATCGTGCACCTGCAAGCTGGTGACATCCCACTCGTACTCACGTAGCGCGTCGATGGCCTGCACGCAGGCACCAAACTCGGCGACGGTAGTGATAATTGGGGTGCCCACCGACACCGCGGCGGCGCGGATCTCGTAGCCGTCCCCGCGTGCCTCGGAGCCGGTTGGGGTGTTCAAGATCAGGCCGATCTGCCCGGCGTTGATCAGATCAACGATGGACTCGCCGCCCTCATGGACCTTGCCGACCACCTGGGTCGGGATGCCGTTGCGGCGCAGTACCTCGGCGGTACCACCGGTGGACAGGATCTCAAATCCGTTGTCCGCCAGGTGCTTGACCGGGATCACGATGGAGCGCTTGTCACGGTTGGTCACCGAAACAAATACCTTGCCGCCGGTAGGCAGCGGGTTGTTCGCCGCCGCCTGGGACTTGGCGAAGGCGGTATCAAAGTACTTGTCGATACCCATGACCTCGCCGGTGGAGCGCATCTCTGGGCCGAGCAGCGAGTCGACGACCTTGCCCTCCGGGGTGCGGAAGCGAGCGAAGGGAAGCACCGCTTCCTTCACCGCGATCGGCGCCGAATCTGGCAGGTGAGTGCCATCTCCGGTAGCCGGCAGGGAGCTGCCGCGCAGCTCGGCGATGGTGTGTCCCACTCCGATCAATGCCGCAACCTTGGCCAGCTGTACGCCGGTAGCCTTCGAGGTGAATGGCACGGTACGGCTGGCGCGTGGGTTCGCTTCGATCACGTAGAGAATATCTGAGGCGAGCGCGAACTGGATGTTGATCAGACCGCGTACGCCCACACCGTCGGCGATGGCGCGCGTGGCGGCTGCCACGCGGTCACGCACGTCTGGGCCCAGGGTGATCGGAGGCAAGGTGCAGGCCGAGTCGCCGGAGTGAATGCCGGCCTCCTCGATGTGCTCCATGATGCCGCCGACGTACAGGTCGGTGCCGTCGAACAGGGCGTCCACGTCGATCTCGATGGCGTCTTCCAGGAAGCGGTCCACTAGGACCGGGTGGTCCACGGTGATTTCGGTGGCGTTGGCGATGTAGCGTTCCAGGTGCGCCTCGTCGTAGACGATCTCCATACCCCGTCCGCCCAGCACGTAGGAAGGGCGCACCAAGACCGGGTAGCCGATCGAGTCGGCGATCTTCTTCGCGTCGGCGAAGGACACCGCGGTGCCGTTCTTCGGGGCGATCAGCCCGGCGTTATCCAACACCTGCTGGAATGCGCCACGGTGCTCGGCGAGGTCGATGGCCTCCGGGGAGGTACCCAGGATTGGCACGCCGGCTGCCTTCAACTCGGCTGCGAGCTTCAGCGGGGTCTGACCGCCAAGCTGCACGAACACCCCGAGCACTCCGCCGGTCGCTTCTTCCGCGTGGATAATTTCCAGCACGTCTTCCAAGGTCAGCGGCTCAAAGTAGAGACGATCGGAAATGTCATAGTCGGTAGACACGGTTTCCGGGTTGCAGTTGATCATCACGGTGTCGTGGCCTGCTTCTCGCAAGGCCATCACCGCGTGCACGCAGGAGTAATCAAATTCGATCCCCTGGCCGATCCGGTTTGGGCCGGAACCCAGGATGATTACCGAGGGCTTCTCGTGGGCGACAACCTCGGTCTCTTCGTCGTAGGTCGAGTACATGTACGGGGTGAACGCCTCGAACTCGGCCGCGCAGGTGTCCACGGTCTTGAAGACCGGGCGCACACCCAACGCGTGACGGATTCCGCGGATGACCGCTTCAGGCTTACCGGTCAGCGCCGCGATCTGCGCGTCGGAGAAACCGTGGCGCTTCGCTTCGCGCAAGACCTCTTCGGACAGGTCCTTATTCGCCGCAATCATTTGTGCGGTCTCGTTGATCAGGGCCAGCTGATCCAGGTACCACGGGTCGATCGCGGTGGTTTCAAAGAGCTTTTCGATGGAGACCCCGGAGAACAGCAGACGCTGCACTAGCGAGAGGCGCTCGGTGGAGCCCTTCACGATCGAGGCCAGCACCGCCTCATGCTCTTCTTCCGGAATCGGCTCGAAGGAAAGCTCCGAGCCCTTCTGCTCGAGCGAACGCAACGCCTTCTGCAGGGCCTCGGTGAAGTTGCGGCCCAGCGCCATCGCCTCGCCCACGGACTTCATGGTGGTGGTCAGCGTCTTATCGGCTGCCGGGAACTTCTCGAAGGCAAAGCGTGGGACCTTGACGACCACATAGTCCAGCGCCGGTTCGAAGGAGGCCGGGGTCTTCTGCGTGATGTCGTTTGGAATCTCGTCCAGGGTGTAACCCAGCGAGAGCTTGGTGGCGATCTTCGCGATCGCAAAGCCGGTGGCCTTGGAGGCCAGCGCCGAGGAACGCGAGACGCGTGGGTTCATCTCGATGACAACCACTCGTCCGGTGTCCGGTTCGATCGCGAACTGAATGTTACAGCCGCCGGTGTCCACGCCCACCTCGCGGATGACCGCGATGGAGATGTCACGCAGGTTCTGGTATTCGCGGTCGGTCAGCGTCATCGCCGGGGCGACGGTGATCGAGTCGCCGGTGTGCACGCCGACCGGGTCGAAGTTTTCGATCGAACAAACGACGACGACGTTGTCGTTCTTGTCGCGCATCATTTCCAGCTCGTATTCCTTCCACCCCAGGATGGACTCCTCCAGGAGCACCTCGGTGGTCGGCGAGTACTGCAGGCCTGCTCCGGCGATACGGCGCAGATCCTGCGCGTCATAAGCCATGCCCGAGCCCAGTCCACCCATGGTGAACGAAGGGCGCACTACCACCGGGTAGTTCAGAATCTCGACGGCGGCAAAAGCCTCCTCCAGCGTGTGCACGATCTGTGACTTCGCCGATTCGGCGCCACAGCGCTCCACGACGCCCTTGAACTTCTCGCGGTCCTCGCCCAGCTCGATGGCCTCGATATTCGCGCCGATCAGCTCGACGTTGTACTTTTCAAGCACGCCTGCCTTGTCCAGTGCGATGGCGGTGTTCAGTGCGGTCTGCCCGCCCAGGGTCGGCAGGATCGCGTCGGGGCGTTCCTTGGCGATGATCTTCTCCACGACCTCCGGGGTGATCGGCTCGATGTAGGTGGCATCGGCGAATTCCGGGTCGGTCATGATGGTGGCGGGGTTGGAGTTCACCAGGATGACCCGCAGGCCCTCCTCCTTGAGCACCCGCAGTGCCTGGGTGCCGGAGTAATCAAATTCGGCCGCCTGGCCGATGACGATCGGGCCCGAACCGATGACGAGTACTGAGGTGAGATCGGTGCGCTTAGGCATTACTTGCTGTCCTTATCTGCGGCGGAATCCATCGCGGAAACGAAACGGTCAAAGAGGTAGGCGGCATCGTGGGGACCCGATGCTGCCTCCGGGTGGTACTGCACGGAGAAGGCCGGGATGTCCAGGCAGGACAGGCCCTCCACCACGTGGTCGTTCAGCGAGAAGTGCGAGACTTCCACCTTGCCGAAGCGTTCCACCGGTGCGGTGACGGCGCCTTCAAGCGGTGCGTCGACGGCGAAGCCGTGGTTCTGGCTGGTGATCTCCACCCGGCCGGTGGACTTGTCCATGACCGGCTGGTTGATTCCACGGTGTCCGAAGCGCAGCTTGTAGGTGTCAAAACCAAGTGCGCGGCCCAGGATCTGGTTGCCGAAGCAGATGCCGAAGTATGGCATGCCGGCGTCGAGTACCTCGCGAACCAGTTCCACCTGTGCGGTAGCTGCCGCCGGGTCACCGGGGCCGTTGGAGAAGAACACTCCGGTGGCGCCGGTGGCCTTAATTTCTTCCAGTGTCGCGTTGTACGGCAAAACGTGTACGCGCAGGCCACGCTCGGCCAGACGGTGCGGGGTCATCGACTTCATGCCCAGGTCCACGGCGGCCACGGTGTGCAGTGGTGCGCCACTAAATCCGTGATCGGCCGGTTCCACGGTATACGCGGTAGCTACCGAAACCTCGGCGGAGATGTTCCGTCCGGCCATGGCTGGCTGCGCCTTGACGGCGGCGATCAGTTCGGTCTCGGGCTGTGCGGCGGCCTCACCGGAGAAGATGCCGGACTTCATTGCCCCGGCGTCGCGCAGGTGACGGGTCAGCGCGCGGGTATCCACGTTGCGGATACCGACGATGCCGTATTCGACCAGGTCTTCATCCAAGGTGCGTTCGCTGCGCCAGTTGCTGGGGCGTCGGGCCGCGTCGCGCACCACATAGCCGGCCGGCCACATCCGAGTGGACTCCGGGTCTTCGCTGTTCACGCCGGTGTTTCCCACGTGTGGGAAGGTCTGCACGACGATCTGGTGCGCGTAGGAAGGGTCGGTCAATGTTTCCTGGTACCCGGTCATTCCGGTGGTGAACACTGCTTCGCCAAGGCTTGTGCCTACGGCGCCGTAGCTACGTCCACGGAAGATGCGGCCATCTTCGAGTACCAACACTGCTGGTAGGTTGCTCAGGGAATTCACTTAGTTTGTCTCCTGCTCGGCCGCGTCGGCTTGGTGCGACGCCAGCAACTGATAAATCTTTGCGGTGTCCTCGTGGTAGCGAGGACGGAATCCGGTATCGAAGGTGAAATCATCCTTCGTCCAGGTGATCACGATCAGCCCGTCACGTTCGACGAACTTGCCGACCATGCCGGCGGACCGGGCCACCTTCACAAACGCGTCCCACGGAATGTGCAGGTCGGTGGTGCCCGGACGGAGCAGATGCACCCCGCCGCTACCCAGTTCCAAGGTGGCGTTTGAACGCACTCCGAGCTGATGGACGGCGATCCGATCCAACCAGTCTTCATACCGGGTGGTGGCCACGTACATGCCGGTGAACTGGTGTTCAGGCTCGTCGTCGAACCCGGCATAAGGCGCCGGAATGTCGGTCTGTCGTCGTTTCATATTGCGCCAGCCGATCAGGATCAGCGCACAAAAAAGTACCGCGATCCCGATCGTGACCAGCACGCTGGTGAGCTCCCCGCTAGTCATTAGCCACCCGCGGGGTAGCCAGCGCACCGTCGAGCACGGTGGGGTGACCGTGGAAGAAAGTGGCGCGCACCGCACCTGGCAGCTCCATCCCGGCAAACGGTGAGTTGCGCCCCTTGGTGGCCATCGTGAATGGGTCCACGATCCAGCGTGCCGCCGGGTCCACTAAGGTCAGGTTGGCCGGTTCACCTACGGCGATCGGGCGGCCCTGATCTGCTAGGCTGCCGATCTTCGCCGGGGTGAACGAGGTAATCCGCGCCACGTCGGCCCAGGAAAGCAGCCCGGTCTGAACCAGCGTGTGCTGCACGATGGACAGCGCGGTTTCCAACCCGGTCATGCCCATGGCCGCGACACCCCATTCGCAGTCCTTCGCTTCGCTCGGGTGCGGGGCGTGGTCGGTGCCGATCACGTCGATGGTGCCATCGGCGACGCCCGCGCGCAGCGCCAGCACATCTTCTTCGCGGCGCAGCGGCGGGTTGACCTTGTACACCGGATCAAAGGTTTTCACCTTTTCGTCGGTCAGCAACAGGTGGTGTGGGGTGACCTCGGCGGTGACGGCGATGCCGCGCGCCTTGGCCCAGCGGATAATCTCCACCGATCCAGCGGTTGACACGTGGCACACGTGCAAGCGTGCGCCGACATGTTCTGCCAGCAGCACGTCGCGGGCGATGATCGATTCTTCGGCGACTGCCGGCCAGCCGGTCATGCCGAGCACCGCGGACACCTCGCCCTCGTTCATTTGGGCGCCCTCGGTGAGCCGTGGTTCTTGGGCGTGCTGGGCGATCACCCCGTCGAAGGCCTTCACATATTCCAGCGCACGGCGCATCAGCAGCGGATCGGAGACACAGATCCCGTCATCTGAGAACATCCGCACTTTCGCGCGGGAATCTGCCATCGCGCCGATCTCGGAGAGCTGCTGCCCGCCCAGTCCTACGGTCACCGCACCGACCGGGCGAACATCCACCCAGCCAGCCTTGCGGCCCAGCTCGTAAACCTGCTCGACGACGCCGGCGTTATCTGCCACCGGGGTGGAATTGGCCATCGCGTGCACCGCGGTGTAACCGCCGCGAGCCGCGGCCTGGGAACCGGTTTCCACGGTTTCGGCATCTTCACGGCCCGGTTCGCGCAGGTGCGTATGCGGGTCAACGAGCCCCGGCAGCAATACCAGCCCGGCGGCTTCGATCACCGTAGCCTCGGCGTCGCTGAGTTCACCGAGCTGTGCGATCTTGCCGTCAATGATTAGCACGTCGGTAGCTTGACCGCCGAGAACGGCGGCCTGTCGAATCAAATACTTCATCTTAGGTTCCTTAGATCAGGTCGCCGGAAAGCAGCATGTAGAGGCTTGCCATGCGGACCGCAACGCCGTTGGTGACCTGTTCCAGGACCATCGACGCTGGCGAATCGGCGGCAGCCGAGGATATTTCAAGACCGCGGTTCATCGGGCCAGGGTGCAAGATCAGCGTGTCCTGCCCCTTGGCTTCAAGCGCTTTGAGCCGGGTGTCATCCAGCCCCCAGTAGCGCGAGTATTCGCGTGGGTTCGGGAAGAACGCTGCCCGCATCCGCTCGCCTTGCACACGCAGCATCATCACCGCATCCACCCCGGATTCGATCACCGCGTTCAGCGAGTAACTAATTTTGCACGGCCAAGCGCTCGCGCCGACCGGCAGCAGCGTCGGCGGGGCGACCATGGTCACCGATGCGCCGAGCGTGTTCAGCAGCCACAAATTTGAGCGGGCCACCCGGCTGTGCAGGATGTCACCGACGATCGCGATCTTCAGCCCGTCCAGTCCCCGGCCTAGCGGAGAGACGCCCTCGCGCAGCGCCAGCTGGCGGCGCAGCGTAAACGCGTCGAGCAACGCCTGGGTGGGGTGTTCGTGGGTACCATCCCCGGCGTTGACGATCGGCAGTCCGATCCAGTCGGTGGCCGCCAGGCGTGCCGGAGCCCCGGAGTCAGGGTGGCGGATCACTACCGCGTCCGCGCCGATGGCCAGCAGCGTCTGTGCGGTGTCCTTCAACGATTCGCCCTTGGACACGCTGGAGCCCTTGGCCGAAAAGTTGATCACATCCGCGCTCAAGCGCTTGGCGGCAGCTTCGAAGGAGATGCGGGTGCGGGTGGAGTCCTCAAAAAACAGGTTCACCACGGTGCGTCCGCGTAACGCCGGAAGTTTTTTGACCTGTCGGGTGCCGGTTTCGCGCATTTCTTCGGCGATGTCCAGGATCGCGATGGCTTCTTCGCGGCTCAAGTCCGCGGTGGATAGCAGGTGTTTCATGCGCTGGCCTCGATGATGACTTCGTTGCTTCCGTCGATTTCGGCCAGGTGCACGCGCACCTTTTCGCTTTTTGCTGTGGGCAGGTTTTTGCCTACGTGGTCCGCACGAATCGGCAACTCGCGGTGCCCGCGGTCAATGAGCACAGCCAGTCGCACAATGCGCGGCCGTCCCCAGTCCGAGAGCGCGTCCAGCGCGGCGCGAATGGTGCGTCCGGAATAGAGTACATCGTCCACCAGTACGACGACCTTGCCGTCGATGCCACCGGCAGGCAGGCGCGTAGGCGCCGGGGTGCGGGTGGTGGAGTGACGCAGATCGTCACGGTACATGGTGATGTCCAGCTGTCCGACCAGCGACGCGGGGTCCAGCTGGTTCGGCGTCGAAGCGGCGATGCGTTGTGCTAGGCGTTGGGCCAGCGGATAACCGCGGCTCGGAATGCCTAGCAGCACCAGATCTTCGGTGCCCTTGTTGGCTTCGATAATTTCGAAGGCCACACGGGTCAGTACACGTTCGATGTCTTCGCCGGTCAAAACCGTGCGAGCCACATCGTGCTGTGAATTTTCATTCATCGGTGTGCACCTCTCCCTTCTCCGCCTCACGGGACGGGATTTAAAGGAATATTGCTAGTTCAAATTATCATGATCCGGCCATCATTCCCTAGCGGAAACCTATGCATACCCGTGAATGACCTATGACTTCTTTCACAGGACGATCCGTGCGCTCTCACAATCCCCCGCAAAGTGCGCTAATTCGCGCTCTTTGTCACGCTCGATGACCATCTACCTGTCGATTTGAGCACACTGGCAGGGGTAAGCAGGTACGCCATAGTGTGATGTAGCTCCTCAAGGTTTCCCGCTCACGCCGGACACACACTCACGTAACAAAACCAGAACTACGTGAGAACTACCAGCTGACCGGCAAGATTTTCGAAGCTCACGCACCGGCATGGCTGTTAGCCTCGGAGAATCAGCGACCTGCGAGGAAATGGATCGGTTTGCCCACATGAGTCAAGACACCAACTACGACACCTTCGCCGAGGCGTATAACGCCGAAAATGAAACCAGCCTGCTCAACGCCTACTATGAGCGCCCGGCGATGCTCAAGCTCGCCGGGCAAGTGCAAGGTAAAACGATTCTTGATGTCGGCTGCGGCGGCGGGGTGCTCAGCGAAGAATTGCTCCGACGTGGGGCCACGGTCCACGGGTTTGATGCCAGTCAAGCCATGCTCGATATCGCCCGACGCAGGCTCGGCGCGCAGGCCCAGCTGAAGTGCGCGGACCTAAGCGAGCCACTGCCCTACGCCGAGAATAGTTTTGACGATGCCTGCGCCTCCTTGGTCTTGCACTATCTGCAAGACTGGAGCGCTCCACTGGCCGAGCTGCGGCGTGTGCTCAAACCTGGCGGACGCTTATTAATGTCGGTGAACCACCCATTGCTGTACCCGCTGACTCATCAGGGTGTCCAGTACTTTAAGACCACCAGGTACACCGATGAGCTCGAATTTGACGGTCAGCAAGGCAGCCTGACCTACTGGCACCGTCCGCTGCATGCAATGTCCGACGCCTTTGCGAGGGCCGGATTCAGCATCGAGCTGATCAGCGAGCCGCCCTACTCCAAGGAGGCACCGGATGAACTGGTTCCGGAGAATTTAAAGGACCGTGATGCCTTTGTGAGTTTCATCTTCTTCGTGCTGCGTTAAGCGTATTTAAATACCGAGAGCCGGAACCCAGCAGGTTCCGGCTCTCGGTAGATTATGAAGTCGAGGATTAGTCGATCAGGGTGTCCTTGACGCTCTGAATGCGTCCGAGCACACCGTTGACAAATTCCGGAGATTCGTCGGTGGATAGTTCACGTACGTTCACGACCGCTTCGGCCACGGCAACCGCGTCCGGAACGTCGTCGTTGTACAGGATTTCCCAGACACCGATGCGCAGCGCCATGCGGTCAACGCCCGGCATACGCTCGATGGTCCAGCCCTTAACGTAGCTTTCAAGCACCTCGTCGATGCGGTCCAGGTGGGCCATAACGCCCTCAAGGATTGTCAGCGAGTACTCGTTAAGCACGATGTCAGAATTGTCGCGGCGGCCGATCGCTACACTAAGCGCATCAACGTCGCGGGCCTCGGCTTCAAAAAGAAACTCAAGTGCACGACGTCGCGCCTTAGCGCGGGCCCTCACTAGGAGACACGTCCCAGGTAATCGCCGGTGCGGGTATCAACCTTCACCTTGGTGTTCTGCTCAACAAACAATGGAACCTGGATTTCCAGACCGGTCTCCAGGGTTGCGTTTTTGGTACCAGCCGACGAGCGGTCGCCCTGCAGGCCCGGCTCGGTGTAGGTGATTTCCAGAACGACGGATGCTGGCAGTTCCAGGTACAGTGGGCTGCCGTCGTACATTGCGATGGTCAGCTCCTGGTTCTCCAGCAGGTAGCCTGCTGCGTCTCCCACGGTGACTCCGGAAACGGTGATCTGGTCGTAGTCTTCCAGGTTCATGAAGACGTAGTCTTCGCCATCCTGGTAGAGGTACTGGTAATCGCGGCGGTCAACGGTGGCCAGCTCAATTTTGGTGCCGGCGTTGTAGGTCTTATCCAAGACCTTTCCGGACATCACGTTGCGCATCTTGGTACGGACGAAAGCGCCGCCCTTGCCTGGCTTAACGTGCTGGAAGTCGATGATGGTAAAAAGCTGGCCGTCAATCTTGATGACCTGACCATTTTTGATGTCAGTTGTATCCGCCACGGGTCCTCAATCCTCTATTTTTTGCCGGCATACACCGGCATTATCAAAAATCCATTTATCACTATAGCAAACTGCGCTAATGACTAATTTTGTGCACGTTCCTCGGCCAGTCGTAAACAACCGGCCGACGCGTTGAGCAAATGCTGCGAAGAACCCATCTGCTGGCGCTGCTCCAATGCGGTGCGGAACCGGGTTACCGCTGCCTTGTAGTCACCCTTTGCGAAGAATGACATGCCCAGGTGGTGCTGCATCAGCGGCTCGTAGTAGGTGCCCGAAAATTCATCCACCAGCTTGCGCAAGCGGTTGATAGCGCGATCGAAATCACCTTGCAAGCGGGTCAGCTCGGTGTCCAACACGCGTAAGTGCGCATTGGTTGGGTCTTCAAAACGTGATTCGGCAATCAGATTACCGGCCAGCGCGAGCTCGCCACGAGCCATGTGGATCACCACTTGGTCGGTAGGCGTGCCGTTGGCCATCGAACGATCGGCGGCCTGTTCATCGTTGATGAAGGGACGCAGAGTGTTCGGGTCAATCAATACTCCGTCGATGGAGGTGCCCACGCCTTCGTGGTTTACCGATGCGACGTCAATGGCGTATGCGGTGAATTCGCTCATGCTTACTCTCCGATTTCCTGGTAGGCGGCGAATAACAGCGAGTTATCCGGCACCTCGTAAATACGTGGTTTGCCGATGGCGTCGAGCACTACAAAACGTAGTTGATCACCACGGGTCTTCTTATCGCGCTTCATGCCGTCTAGCAGCGCCATCCACTTGTCGTTGCGGTAGCTGGTAGGCAAGCCCAAGGACTTCAGGATGCTGAAGTGCCGTTCGGTGACCGCGTCGGGGGTGTGCCCCACCGAACGGCCCAGCTCTGCGGCGAAGCACAGCCCGATGGACACTGCCGCGCCGTGGCGGATGTTGTAACGCTCGGACAATTCGATCGCGTGGGCCAGGGTGTGGCCGTAGTTCAGGAACTCGCGGTCCCCCGCTTCCTTCAGGTCGCGTGAAACCACCTCGACCTTCACCGCGATGGTGCGTTCGATAATTTCGCGTAACCGGTCGCTGTCGGCGCGGATCGCATCTTCGGGATCTTCTTCGATCAGTTCCAAGATGCGCTCATCGGCGATGAACCCGCACTTCACTGCTTCGGCGAGGCCGGTGACCAGTTCGTGCTTAGGCAGCGTGGCTAGCGCATCAAGATCCGCCAGCACACCCGCCGGCGGGTGGAAGGAACCGACGAGGTTTTTACCCTCGGCGGTGTTGATACCGGTTTTGCCGCCCACGGCGGCGTCGACCATACCCAACAGCGAGGTTGGCACGTGGATCACCTTCACCCCACGCAGCCAGGTGGCGGCCACAAAGCCTGCGAGGTCGGTGACCGCTCCGCCGCCCACGGCGACAATTGCGTCGCTGCGGGTGAAGTCGTTCTTGCCCAGTACTTCCCAACAGAAGGAGGCAACTTGAATGTGCTTGCCCTCTTCGGCATCGGGAATTTCAGCGGTCAGCGAGGTAAGCCCGGCTTTTTCCAGGTCGTCGCGAACGACGTCACCGGTAGCGCGCAGGGCGCGAGGATGGATGACCAGAACCTTCTTAACTGCCGGACCCAAAAGTTCGGGCAATTCTCCCAGTAAGCCGTTACCGACCATGACCGGATATGACTCCGCTGGGGTGGTTCCGGTGACCTGAAGTGTGGTTGGTGCGAGTGGCATCCTTGACGTTCCTCCTGATGGTGCTGATCTATCCAGCGTACGCGGGAGCGCTGTAGGTTTTGCTATCTCGTGGCGTGAATCACATGCGACTCGATCGCCTCAACGAGCTGCGCGAGACTCAAATTATCAACCTGTAAGGTCAGATCAGCAAGGTTTTCGTAAATTTCTTGGCGGGTCTCGTAGAGCCGGGACCAGGTGGTGAGGGTTTGGTCACCAGCGAGCAGTGGGCGGTGCGTATCCCCCGCGAGGCGACGCTTAGCGGTCTCTAAAGTCATCGCTAAGTAGATGACCGTGCCGCCGCGTAACACTTGTTGATTCTCTTCGCGCAATACCGCGCCTCCACCGGTGGCGATCACCCCGGCACGTAATTGCGCCAGAGCCGCCACCTCAAGGTCACGGAAGTAGGCCTCATCGTGCTCGGCAAAAATCTGTGCGATCGACCCATGCTGGGCGACAATATGCACGTCGGAATCGGCAAAACTAGTGCCCAAGGCCTTAGCCAGCGACCTGCCCACGGTGGACTTGCCGCTGGCCATCGGACCAATCAGGTAAATCATTTAGACCCCGGTCGAGCCCAGCGAGGCAGGAATATTCGCCAGGTAGCTGTCGATATTGCGCTTAGTTTCATTCAGCGAGTCGCCGCCGAACTTTTCTAGCAACGACTGCGCCAGTACCAGTGCGACCATCGCCTCGGCGACCACTCCGGCGGCCGGAACCGCACAGACGTCCGAACGCTGATGGTGCGCGGTGGTTTCTTCACCGGTGGCGGTGTCGATGGTGGCTAGCGCGCGGGGCACTGTGGCGATCGGCTTCATGGCGGCGCGTACACGCAGTACCTCGCCGATGCTCATGCCGCCTTCGATGCCGCCGGCACGATTGGTTTCACGCTTAATTCCGCCGGATTCGGCGGGGATAATTGCATCGTGCGCGGCCGAACCGCGTCGCGCTGCGGTAAGGAAACCGTCGCCGACCTCAACACCCTTGATGGCCTGAATACCCATCAGGGCTCCGGCCAGACGCGAGTCTAAGCGGCGATCCCAGTGCACGTAGGAGCCGATGCCCGGAGGCAGGTTGTAGGCGAGCACCTCAACCACACCGCCGAGGGTCTCCCCTGCCTTATGCGCGTCATCGACCTCAAGAACCATTGCCGCGCTGGTTTCGCCATGGAAGCAACGCAGTGGATCGGCGTCCAGTGCGTCCACGTCGGCCAAGGTTGGCAGCGGCGCATCAACCGGAGCGGCGACCGCACCAATAGCGGTGGTGTGTGAAACAAGTTCGATGCCAAGGCCGGCCAGGAAGGCTTGGGCTACCGAGCCGAGGGCGACGCGGGCAGCGGTCTCTCGCGCGCTAGCACGCTCGAGGACCGGACGTGCATCGTCGAACCCGTACTTTTGCATTCCGGTGAAATCGGCATGGCCCGGACGTGGCCGGGTTAATGGGGCGTTGCGCGCCATCGAGGCCAGTTCGTCGAGGTCTACCGGGTCCGCGTTCATCACGCGCTCCCACTTGGGCCATTCGGTATTCCCGATTTCAATGGCGATCGGGCCGCCCTGGGTTTTGCCATGGCGCACGCCACCGAGGAAGCTGACCTGATCCTTTTCAAATTTCATTCGCGCGCCTCGGCCGTAGCCAAGACGTCGCCGAGCGAGCGCATCGCGCACCACTTCACTGTCCACCGAGACTCCGGCGGGTAGACCTTCAAGAATTCCAACGAGTGCCGGGCCGTGTGATTCGCCCGCCGTCAACCAACGCAACATGGATTCTATTTTGCCATGACATGGCTTCTTTAACCGCGTCGATGAAGCCCAAGTGAGTGATACATCGCATTTGTGACGCGTTCACGGGTTAGCTCATCAAAGGGTAAAGCGCTGAAATAACGGGCTTGTTCCACCGCTTGATGCACCAGCATATGAAGCCCGGAAATCACCGTTCCAGCCCAGTTCTGCGCCAGCTCGCTGGGCCAAGGGTCATAAGCGACGTCCAGCAGGATGCCTCGCCCGGCGCCTAATGGCGCCACCCAACTGTCCGCCGCACGCGGCGGCAAGGTGCTGATGACCAGTGGATCGGCGATAATTCCGAGCTCGTCAAGCGAATTAACTTCGACGAGCTCAACGCGCATTCCAAGCTCTTGGGCCAAGGAGATGGCGAGGCTAGCGCGGGCCGGGTCACGAACCACAAGTTTCAGCTCGGTAGTGCCCAGTTCGGCGGCCGCCTCAATAGCTGCCAGCGCGGTATTTCCCGCGCCAAGTATGGTGGCCTGGCTACTGTGCCGCACGCCCGCGTCGGCCAAGGCCAACACGATCCCATCAACATCCGTATTTTCTCCGTAGAGTCTTCCATCGCGGCATACCACAATGGTGTTCAACGCACCGAGCCGGGCCACGCGGTCCGACACCTCGTCCATCAGTGGCACGAAGACATCTTTGAGCGGCATCGTCACCGAACAGCCGGCCCACTGGTTGGCACGCAGCTGTTGCGCGAATTCTCCAGCGTCGGCGGGAGTCAGCTCGATCGCCTCGTAGTTAATGTCTGCGCCGAGCAACGCATAGGCGGCCCGGTGCAGGATCGGCGATTTGGAATGGCTAATCGGCTGGCCGAGCACCGCCGCTCGCATCATTTGCATACCTCAGGGTTTGCGTCGCACCAGGCGCTGAACTGTGCGTGGTTCACCTGATGTTCCGCATAGGTGGAGGCAAATTTCGTCTCACCGGTTTGGGTGTTCACGGTGACCCAATAGTAGAAGCCGTTATCCTGTGGGTTCACCGCGGCGTTGATCGCCGAGGTGGCCGGGGATCCGATCGGAGTCGGCGGCAGGCCGGTGTGTACGTAGGTGTTGTACTTGTTGCTAGCGTCCTTCTTCTCCGCTTTGGTGAACTGCAGCGAATAGCGGTTCAGCCCATAAATCACGGTGGAGTCGGTCTGCAGCAGCCCATGAGTTTCGTTATTATTTGGGTCCAGCCGGTTCTGGATGGCTCCGGAAACGACCTCGTAATCCTTCGGGGTGGCTTCGGCCTGCAAAATAGAGGCGATCTTTAGCGCCTGGTAGCCTTCGCTCAGGTCACTGACGCCGGCATCGGTCAACGCTTTTTTGGTGGAGTCAACCATGGTTGTCAGTACCTCGTCGGCCTTGGTGTCCAACGGGAAGCGGTATTCTCCGGGGTGCAGCCAGCCTTCAAGGTTTGTTGATTCGCTGGGTAGCCCGAATTTTTCTGGCTGATCAGCCAGTTTACGAAGGGTTTCAAGCTTCAGGCCCGAACCCTTGGCAATCTCTTCCAACGTAGCGCTCAGGCGCATATTTGCCTTCAGCCCGACGTAAAAGACCTTATCCGGTCGCTTGTCGATCAGCTCGTCCGCGGCAGCCGCGGCGGGCATCTGCGTCTTGAGCAGGTAGGTGCCGGGGTGGATGAGTTTGCTTTTGGCATCCGAATTGTCGATGGCCGACATGAACAGCTTGTCACTGGCCACGACGTCTAGGTCATCAAGCTTGCGCGAAATGAGGGCCGGACCCCAGCCGTCTTCCACGGTGAATTCCACCGCTTGGCCGCCAGGACCCGGGTAATCATCGGGGTTAAACTGCTTGTACAGCGAGCGAATGAAGTAGAAAGATCCGGCGACAACCACGGCAAAGATCAGGAAAGTTGCCAGCATCACCAAGTTACGGCGGCGTTTGCTACGCTTTTTGCGCGCCTTGCCACCGTGGCCGGCCGAGCCGGCACGCAACGCCTGTTGTGTGCCGGGCTCGTCGTGGTACTCGGGTTCGGGCTGCGAGAAATCCTGTGCGACCGGCGCGGATTCCGGTGCAGAGTGCTCTGGCGCGCCAGCGTCGGCGTCAAGATACACTCCTCCGCCGGTCAGTTCCGGGCTCGAAGCCTCGGGTAAAACCGAGCGTTGCCCGGCAGCAAAACGTGCGTAAAGCTCGGAGTGGGTTTCACGCTGCCGTTTGCGGCGGGCTTCATCTCGCATTAATTCTCCCAAGTGGTTTCTCGCGTCGCGCCGTTATTTCAACACGATACGGCTGGCTTGCACACGCACGGAGTTGCGACGCATTTCAAGCACCTGTTGCAGGATTTCGACGGCTGCCACCTGGTCAACGACCTGGCGGTGATCTTGCATGCGGCGACCTGAGGCATGCAATGAACGATGGGCACTGACCGTGCTCAAACGCTCATCGACCAAAAAAATTCCAACCTCGATTTTAGCCTCATTTGCCTCTTCCGCCAAGGCAATCGCGTAGTCACGAGCCATTTTTGTGGATTCGGTTGAATTTCCGGCCAATGATTTCGGTTCGCCGATGAATACCTCGGACACGCCCCGGTCAACGATCATGCGTAATAACATGCGTCGATCAGAGTTTTTCTTCAGGTCCCTGCGCAGTGTCATCACCGGGGTGGCGAGGATTCCGGAGGGATCGGACACGGCGACGCCGACGCGGGCCAGGCCCACGTCGACGCCGAACGCAATATTAGCCATTGGCAAGTGCCGCCCGAATTGCTGTCAGCGCGTCATCGATCTTTGACACGTCCTGGCCGCCGCCCTGAGCCATATCGTCCTTGCCGCCGCCGCCTCCTCCGAGTACCCCGGTTGCGGTGCGAACCAGCGCGCCGGCCTTAAAGCCGTTGCTGCGGGCCTCATCGTTAGTCACTGCGAGCACCAGCGGACGGGAGCTTGACTCGCCGATCAGCACGATGACAGCCGCTTCGCTACCAAGTTTGCCACGCAGATCCAACGCCATGGTGCGTAGCGCATCGGCCGAATCGATGGTCCCGGCATTGTGCGCCAAGAGCCGGGTTTGGCCGATGGTTTCGACCTTCTCCAACAGCTTTGCCGACTGTGCGAGCATCGCCTGGCTCTTCAGCTCGGCGATCTGCTTCTCCGCTGCCTTCAACTTCGCCACGGTGTCATTGACCCGCTCGGAAACCTGATTTGAAGGCACCCGGAAGAGGCCTGACAGCTCGGAAACTAGGGCACGTTCGGCCGCTCCGTGACGGAACGCCTCCATGCCTACCAGTGCTTCGACGCGGCGGTTGCCCGAACCGACCGAGGCTTCGGAGAGCAAGGTGAGCTGGCCGATGCGTGAGGTGGTTGGCACGTGCGTGCCACCGCAGAGCTCGCGGGACCAGGCGCCGTTCATCTCAACGACGCGCACCGCGCTGCCGTACTTTTCACCGAACAGGCTCATCGCGCCCAGCTGCTGCGCTTCGGCCAAAGCCATCTCGTTGGTGACCACCTGGTGGTTGGCGGCGATCGCGAGGTTCACGACCTCCTCAACCTCGGTACGTGCCTGGGCCGAGAGTGCCTCGGTCCAGGAGAAGTCAAAGCGCAGGTAGCCAGCCTTGTTGAAAGAACCGGCCTGGGTGGCGGTGTCGCCAAGTAACTGACGCAACGCGGCATGCACCAGGTGGGTGGCCGAGTGGGCCTGCTCACCGGAGTGGCGACGGATTGCATCTACCTGGGTGCGCACCAGCGCGTCGGCGGGAAGTTCACCCTCGCGCACGATCACCTTGTGCACGTTCAGCCCCTTCACCGGAGCCTGCACGTCGGTGACCTCAAGGACAAAGCCGTCGCCGGTGATCAAGCCGATATCGCCGGCTTGGCCGCCAGATTCGGCGTAGAACGGGGTCTCGTCGAGCACCAGTTCAATTTCTTGACCCTGCTCGGCGTAGTTCACCACCGCACCGTTGGAAACGATACCGCGGATCTTTGATTCACCCACGAGCGTGTCATAACCGGTGAAGTTGACCTTGCCGGCCTGCGCCAACTGGTTAAATACGCTCAGATCAGCGTGCCCACCCTTTTTGGACTTGGCGTCCTTCTGGGCGCGGGTGCGCTGTTCGGTCATCAGTTCGCGGAAGCGCTTCTCATCTACCGCAAGCCCCGCCTCGGAAGCGATTTCCAAGGTCAGGTCGATCGGGAATCCGAAGGTGTCATGCAGGGTGAAGGCGTCATCTCCGGAGAGGTTGTGTCCTTCGGCCTGAGCGGATTTCAGCGCGTCGTCCAGTCGGATGGTGCCCGAGGCGATGGTGCGGCTAAAGGCGCGCTCCTCTGCGTAGGCGATGCGTGCGATACGTTCGAAGTCTTCGGCGACGATTGGGTAGACACCCTTCATCGCGTCGCGCGAGACCGGCAGCAGCTCTGGCAGAACCGCGGTGTCCACGCCCATCAGGCGCAGCGCGCGCACGGCACGGCGGATCAGTCGGCGCAGTACGTAGCCGCGGCCTTCGTTACCCGGGGTGACACCATCGGAGATGAGCATCAGCGAGGAGCGAGTGTGGTCAGCGATCATGCGCAGGCGCACGTCGTTGGCGTGGTTCGGGTCTGCCGGGTCCTCGGTGGAGGTGTATACGATGCCGGCGAGTTCCGCGGCCTTGTCGAGCACCGGACGCAGCTGATCGGTCTCGTACATGTTCTCCACGCCCTGCAAGATCATTGCCAGACGTTCCAGACCCAGACCGGTATCGATATTGCGCTTGGGCAGTTCGCCGGCAACATCAAAGTCGGTTTTGGAGCGTACCGCGGAAAGCCGGTACTGCATGAAGACGAGGTTCCAGATTTCGACAAAACGGGTTTCGTCGACGGCCGGGCCACCATCCACACCGTATTCCGGGCCGCGGTCGTAGTAGATTTCCGAGCAGGGGCCACCGGGGCCGGGCTGGCCGGTGTTCCAGTAGTTATCTTCCTTGCCGGTGCCGACTACGCGTTCGGAAGGCATGCCGATCTCGTCTTCCCAGATGCTGCGAGCTTCGGTGTCTTTTTCGTCGCCGTCCTCGTAGACGGTGACCCAGAGACGAGCCTTATCTAGCCCGTAGCCACCGTCTTCGATCGAACCGGTGAGCAGTTCCCAGGCGAAGTGGATCGCTTCGCGCTTGAAGTAATCGCCGAAGGAGAAGTTGCCGCACATCTGGAAGAAGGTGCCGTGACGTGAGGTCTTACCGACCTCTTCGATGTCACCGGTGCGAATGCACTTCTGCACCGAGGTAGCGCGCGTGTAGGGCGGCTCTTCCTGCGCGGTGAGGTAAGGGATGAACGGGACCATGCCGGCCACCGTAAAGAGCAGCGAAGGGTCAGATGAGACCAGCGACGCGCTGGGTACCGCCGTGTGCCCCTTGGAGACGAAGAAGTCTACCCAGCGGCGTGCAATTTCCTGCGTTTTCATCGTGTTACGGATGGTCCCTTCACTTAGCGGTGTCCACGCCTAAGGCGGAACGTAGTTCTACTTCGCGGGAGTTCATTCCCTCACGGAATGCTCCCACTACCTCCGAGATGCGATCGGCATACTTACCGACCTGACGGTTTAGCGCCGCCCCGGAGGATACTTCGGTGTATTTTTTGGTGGCGAGGACTCCGACGCCCACGCCAATAACAACCCACAAAAGCTTCTTCATTCTAGTCTCCCCTAACGGCTACGGCGGCCCTTGCCGCTGGCATTCGCGTTCATCGCTGCCTTCACACCCGAGGTGAAAGCTGCGACCTTGATCAGTGGCTTGCCCACCATGGCTGCCACCAAGGAGGACAGCGCGGAGACGTTGGCGCTCGCATCGGAGACGTTTGAGGTGATCGCGTCGACCTTCTTGAGCTGGTCATTGGTCGTGGCCACCGTGTTAACAACCTCGCCGATCAGCGGAGTGGTCCCGTCGGAGAGGTCCTTGATCGAGTTGCGAAGCTCATCAAACACCTTGCCCAACTTGATAATTGGTACGGCCAACAGTGCCACCAAGATGGCAAAGACGCCGGCCGCGATGAGCCCTGCAATATCCGAACCCGACATGTGCTTCCTCTTCTGCTTTGGGTGCTTGCTGCCAGTCCACCTTATCGAACCGGAGGCGATTAAAGGTAGTTAAGCCAGTGGCCCGCAACCGAGTCGGTTGCGGGCCACCAAACACACACTAAGTTTAGCGTGCGTAGTACTCGACCACGAGGTTCTCTTCGCAGGTCACTGGGATCTCTGCACGCTCAGGAGCGCGCAGGTAGGTAGCCTGCAAGGCTTCCAGCTTCACGTCCAGGTAAGCAGGAGCTGCTGGAAGCACGGTAGCGTGCTCTCCGGCTGCTGCCATCTGGAAAGGAACCATCTTCTCGCTCTTTTCGTGCACGTGGATCAGCTGACCCGGCTGCACCTTGAACGATGGGCGGTCCACGCGCTGGCCGTTAACTAGGATGTGGCGGTGCACAACTAGCTGACGAGCCTGCTGGATGGTGCGGGCGAAGCCTGCACGCAGAACCAGAGCGTCTAGACGGGACTCGAGCAGTGCCAACAGGTTGTCACCGGTCTGGCCGCCGAGGCGCTTTGCTTCCTTGAAAGCGTTAAGCATCTGAACTTCGCGGATGCCGTACTGGGCACGAAGACGCTGCTTTTCGCGCAGACGTACCGCGTAATCGCTGTCCTGCTTCTTGCGGGCGCGACCATGCTGGCCGGGACCGTAGGGACGACGCTCCATGTACTTTTCAGCTTTTGGAGTCAGGGCAAGGCCGAGTGCGCGCGAGAGGCGCACGGTACGGCGGGCACGGGCGTTAGCCATAAGTGTGTCCTTTTCGTTTTAGCGACGGGATCTACTGGCCTCCGGGACGGAGAGTGTTGGGGCGTCGCGCCCCTGAACCACTGCAACCTTGTTACCCCTGCGATTACTCGCGGGCGCAACTTAGCTTGCCAGCCAAAGATCAAGTCTACACGAATGCAGGGGCCAGCTAGGCCCGTTGTAACGTAGCTCGCTATCGTTTCTTCTTGTCTTTACGGCGAATGATCTCCCGTAGCTTTGCCAGTCGATCACTCAACGTGCGTTCGGTGCCGTTGGCCGTGGGACGGTAGTAGTTGGTGCCGAGCAGATCGTCGGGCAGATACTGCTGGCTGGCGATCGAATGCGGGGCATCGTGCGAATAAATGTAGCCGACCCCGTGGCCCAACTGCTTAGCTCCCGGATAGTGGGCGTCGCGCAGGTGGTCCGGGACCAGCGAGCCCTTGCCTGCGTTCACGTCGGCGATGGCCTCGTTGATCGCGGTGTAGGTGGCGTTTGATTTCGGCGCGGTGGCCAGATGCACGGTGGCGTGTCCAAGGATCAGCCGCGCCTCGGGCATGCCGATCAGCGCTACCGATTGGGCGGCGGCTACGGCCAGCGGCAGGGCGCTGGAGTCGGCCATGCCGATGTCCTCGCTGGCACTGATCATCAGCCGGCGGGCGATAAACCGCGGGTCCTCCCCCGCAGAGAGCATGCGCGCCAAATAGTGCAGGGCCGCATCTACGTCGGAGCCGCGAATGGATTTGATGAACGCGGAGATGATGTCGTAGTGCTGGTCCCCGTCCTTGTCATAACGTTGCACAGCCTGATCCATGGCGAGCTGGACGTGTTCGTCTTGGATTTCGATCGGCGGTTCCGGCTTTGTCCCGGACGCGTTCCAGGCCACCGCCCCGGCGGCTTCCAGCACCGTCAAGGAACGCCGGGCGTCGCCTTGGGCCAGCCGAACGATCGCGTCTCGCTGCGTTTCGGGAAGGATTACCTGCGCGTCAAAACCTCGCTCGTCCGCCACCGCACGGTCAAGGAGCTGTGCGAGATCCGCATCGGTCAGCGGTCGCAGAGTCAGCAGTAAGGAGCGCGAGAGTAGCGGAGAAATCACCGAAAAGGAGGGGTTTTCGGTGGTGGCAGCGACCAGCACCACCACCCGATTTTCGACCCCGGGAAGCAATGCGTCCTGCTGGGCCTTGTTAAAGCGGTGAATCTCATCGAGAAAAAGCACCGTGGTCACCCCGCGTAGATCGCGGTCATCCTTGGCCTGCTCGATCACTCGGCGGACATCTTTCACCCCGGCGGTAATTGCCGAAAGCTCCACAAATTTACGGTCCGTGGCGCGCGCAATCACGTGGGCGATGGTGGTCTTGCCGATACCTGGCGGGCCGTACAAGATCACACTGGCAGGCCCGGCCAAACCGGTTTCGGGATGTTCGGCGAGTTGCCGCAACGGCGAGCCGGGGCCCAGCAGGTGGCCTTGGCCGACCAGTTCATCTAGCGTCTTGGGGCGCATACGTACCGCAAGGGGTGGGCGCGGCCGCTTGATCGAACCGTCATCCAGGGCATCCAGCAAATCGTTCACAGACCCAGCCTACCGATATTCTGATAGTTGCGCGGTGCAGCTCAACACTTCACCGCCACCACCCACCACCTTTTGAAAGGACCCTGCCCTATGCGCGCCGTCATCCAGGTTGCCAGCAACGCCCACGTCGAGGTCGAAGGGGAAGTTGTCGGCAAATTAGATGCCCCGGGGCTGGTTATTCTTTTGGGCGTGACGCACGACGATGACCAGGACACCGCGCGCAAGGTTGCGGAGAAAATCTGGCAGTTGCGCATTTTAGAAGATGAAACCTCGGCGGCCGGAACTGATGCACCGTTGCTGGTGATCAGCCAATTCACGCTCTACGGTTCGGTGCGCAAGGGGCGGCGGCCCTCATGGTCAAATGCGGCACCCGGTCCGATCAGCGAGCCGCTCTACGAGTACTTCGTGCGCTACCTGCGTGAGTTGGGAGCCACGGTTGCGACCGGAAAATTTGGCGCGATGATGAACGTGTCGCTGACAAACACCGGCCCGTTCACCGTGATCGTTGATTCGGCGGAGCTGGCTTAGCGTCCGGTAGTTCTCACCAGCTGCGCGAGCATATCGAAGTTTGCGCGATGGCTTTCTAGCTCGGCATAGCCGGAATCCGAGAGTTCGTAGACCTTCCGCCCCGGCCCGCCTTGCCCTTCTTCCCATCGGGTTTCCACGAGTCCCGATGCTTCCAACTTCGCTAATGCGGGATAGAGCGTTGCGCCCTTGATCGGCCCAAAACCGCGGTCCTGCAGGGATTTGGACAGGGCGTAACCGTGGGCGCGCCCCGTAGATAATTCAGCCAACAAAAGCATCGGTAGCATGGCTCGTTGCCAGCTGCCGGGAAATGGTGAATCCTTACTCATCGCGGCCTTCTTCCAGACCGCGGGCGTGGGCGCGCCTTTCGGCAAGTTTCGATTGCACGTATTCCGCGCGATTTGCGGAGCGTAACTCGTAGAGCGTAATTACTGCATAAATCAGAATGCAAACTCCGAAGAAAATATCCCAGCCACTGCGGTCCGGGGCAAGCACCTCCGGCAGGAGGCTTGTGCCGTATAAAACTACTAATGCCAGTGGCAGCAAGCGGCGCATCAACCAGCGTCGCTTCAGCGCATTTGCGGTGTTGACTCCGAGTCCTATGGTGAATTCGCCCGGCGTACCGAATTCTTCGACAATTGTTGCCTCACCGCCTTCCACGCTCATATTCGACCAGTGCTCGCGGGCAGGCTCCAATGCAGATGCCGCTTCTTTACCCCGCATTCCGTAGCGTCCGCGCAACAAACGTGTGGATTCGGCAAACCAGGTCTCTGGATCGGTGAAAGCTGAGGCGCAGTTACGCGGTGCTGCAGGTTCTTTATTGAATGGTAGCCAAAAGACACCGACGGCCAGTACGATCCCGAGGATCGGCGCTAGCCAGTTGGGCAGTTGCATGGCTTCTTCACCGCCGAGTACTGCGATGATCGCAGCCGCTGCGATGGAAACCACTATTCCTGCCAAACCCAGCGTCCATGATCGGGCGAACCTGCCTTTCAACCGGTAGAGCCACCACAGGTGCCCGGATAATGCGATTCCTGTGCCTGCGCTCAAGGCGGCAAGCTGCCAATAGTGCCACGAATTCGAAGCCCATCCATCACGGAATCCGACCCAAGTTCCAAAACCGGCGCACAGTAGGCCAACCACAAGGCCAAAACCAGCCAGTAGCAACACACTGCTGTTGATCGACATCTCCGAATCCGCGAGCTGTTGCGGCGTCAATCGCGCGTAGGACCGGACTTCGCCGTATTCGCTTGGATCGCCAAAGAGATCTTCTGCACCTTGGCCGCTATCTCGGATGGCAGCCAACGCATTTTCCAGTTCTTGATCGCTCTGCGAATCAGTCAGGTCATTCAGCCACATGGCCAGGCCGAAGTCCTGCGCCCATGCGCGGTCGCTTTCCGGGTATCGCTCGATGATGCCGTCCGGTTCTGCCGAGGCCAAACGGTCTCCTTGGATCGAAATATCTAGGTTGAAAAATAACCTAGTATTAAAATCTTCATTAATCCATCTCTTGACCGACTTTGATGCAAAAAAGAAGCCGGATGGAACGCGAAAGTGCGTTCCATCCGGCTTCTTGAAGCGACCGAAGGCTACTTAGCTTCGGCCTTGACGGTCTCTTCGACCTTCTTCTCTGGCTTGAAGTCGATGCCGGCTTCCTTGCGCTGTGCCGGGGTGATCGGCGCAGGAGCAGCGGTCAGCGGATCAAAACCGCCGCCGGTCTTCGGGAAGGCGATGACGTCGCGGATCGACTCGGAACCGGTAAGCAACTGCAGTACGCGGTCCCAGCCCAGGGCAATGCCGCCGTGTGGAGGGGCGCCGAACTTGAAGCCCTCCAGCAGGAAGCCGAACTGGGTCTGCGCCTGCTCGTCGGACACGCCCATCAGCTTGAAGACACGTTCCTGTACGTCACGCTGGTGGATACGGATCGAACCGCCACCGATTTCATTACCGTTGCAGACGATGTCATACGCGTAGGACAGGGCCGAACCCGGATCGGTGTCGAAGGTGTCCATGAACTCGGGCTTCGGGCTGGTGAACGCGTGGTGCACGGCGGTCCATGCGCCGGCACCCACTGCCACGTCGCCGGAGGCTACGGCGGCGGAAGCTGGCTCGAACATTGGTGCGTCAACGATCCAGACGAAAGCCCAGTCGCCGTCCTTGATCAGACCGGTGCGGTGACCGATTTCCACGCGGACCGCGCCAAGCAGTGCACGCGATTCGGTTTTGTCTCCCGCGGAGAAGAAGATGCAGTCGCCGGGCTTCGCGCCGGTCGCCTCGGCCAAGCCGGCCTTCTCCTCGTCGGACAGGTTCTTCGCCACTGGACCAGCCAGCTCGCCATCTTCCTTGAGTAGGACGTAGGCAAGACCCTTGGCACCGCGCTGCTTAGCAAATTCCTGCCAAGCATCTAGGGTGCGTCGTGGCTGGGATGCGCCACCTGGCATGACCACGGAACCGACATACGCGGACTGGAACACCTTGAAGGAAGTGTTCGAGAAGTATTCGGTCATTTCGGTCAATTCCAGACCGAAGCGCAGATCTGGCTTGTCGCTGCCGTATTTGGCCATCGCCTCGGAGTACGCCATGCGGCGGATCGGGGTGGGGACCTGCACGTCGATCAACGACCAGATTTCCTTGACCAGCTTCTCACCGAGCTCGATGATGTCGTCTTCCTCAACAAACGAGGCTTCGATATCCAGCTGGGTGAATTCTGGCTGGCGGTCCGCGCGGAAGTCCTCATCGCGGTAGCAACGAGCGATCTGGTAGTACTTTTCAAAGCCACCGACCTGCAACAGCTGCTTGAACAGCTGTGGGGACTGTGGCAAGGCGTACCAGGAGCCCGGGGAAAGGCGTGCCGGCACGACGAAGTCGCGGGCGCCTTCCGGGGTGGAACGGGTCAGCGTTGGGGTTTCGATTTCGACGAAGCCCTCATCGTGCAGCAGGTTACGCGCGGCACGGTTGACCTCGGAGCGCAAACGCAGGTTGCGGGTCGGGGTCGGACGGCGCAGGTCAAGGTAGCGGTGACGCAGACGCGCCTCCTCGCCGACCTCAACGTGCTCATCGATCTGGAAAGGAAGCGGGGCTGCGGTGTTCAGCACGATCACCTCATCGGCGATCACCTCGATCTCGCCGGTCGGCAGGTTCGGGTTTTCGTTGCCCGCCGGGCGACGCTCAACGGTGCCCTTGATCTGCAACACGAATTCATTGCGCAGCGGGTGGAAGTCCTCTTCATCACGTACGACTACCTGGGCGAACCCAGAGGCATCGCGCAGATCGAGGAACGCCACGCCACCGTGGTCGCGGCGACGCGCAACCCAACCGGTGAGGGTGACCTGCTGTGAAATGTGCTCGGCGCGAAGTTCGCCCAGCTGATGAGTGCGTAGCACTACGATCCTTTCGGTCGGTTGAGACTAGAAATCTCTTCAGTTCTTCTCGTTGACGAGTTTAGTGCACCGCAACTAGTTGACGGTGTTGTACAGATCTTCTGCCGGTGGGGTCCAGCTGCTTGGATCGGCGGTGATTTGCTCACCGGTGCGGATATCTTTCACCTCGTGGGTGCCGTCTTCCTGGGTGAACCAAACGAACGGAATCCCGCGTCGGTCTGCGAACTTGATCTGCTTACCGAACTTTTCGGCGCTCGAGGCGACCTCGCAGGCGATCCCCCGGCCACGCAGCGAAGCTGCAACGTCTTGGGCTTGGTGCCAGGAATCGTCATCAGCCAAGGTGACATATACCACCGACGGCACGGTGCGCGCGGCGCTCACCAGCTCTTCGGCAAGGATCCGCGAGACCAAACGAGTGACTCCAATGGACAGGCCCACGCCCGGATAATTTTTCTTCCCCTTGGAAGCCAACGATTCGTAGCGTCCGCCGGAGCAGATCGAACCCAAGGATTCGTGACCCACCAGCACGGTCTCGTACACGGTGCCGGTGTAATAATCGAGGCCGCGGGCGATGGACAGGTCCGCCATCACCTTGCCCGGGGCGCGCTTGGAGGCGGCGTCGATGACCTGGAAGAGTTCATCGAGCCCGGTGTCTAAGAGTTCGTGTTCTACGCCGAGCGCGCGCACCTGCTCCACGAAGCTGGTATCCAGGGTGCGGATGGCAGCCAGGGCCAGCGCGGCGTCGGCCTGTTCACGGGTGGCGCCGACCTCGTCGATGAGGATCGTAGCGACCGCCTCGTTGCCGATCTTTTCCAGCTTGTCGATGGCGCGCAACACCGCGTCCGGATCATCTAGGCCCAGACCACGGTAGAAGCCTTCGGCCAGCTTGCGGTTGTTCACGCGCAAACGGAAGTCGCCGATCGGCAGTGCGGACAGCGCATCGGCAATGGTTAGTGCCAGCTCCACGTCGTAGCTAAAGGCGAGGGTGCCCTCGCCAACGACGTCGATATCTGCTTGGGTGAATTCGCGGAAGCGGCCGTCTTGCGGACGCTCGCCGCGCCACACCTTCTGCATCTGGTAGCGGCGGAAGGGGAAAGCCAAGTGTCCGGCATTTTCTACCACGTAGCGGGCGAAAGGCACCGTCAGATCAAAGTGCAGGGCTAGTGCGTTGGGATCGTGCTTATCTTCATTTTCAGCCGCCAGCCGGGAGAGGCCGTAAACTTCCTTGTCGATCTCGCCCTTGCGCAGTAGCTGCCCGCGGGTTTCTACCGCGCGCGTTTCAATGTTGGCAAAACCATGCAGTTCAAAGGTGCGACGCAAGGTGTCCAACACATGTTGTTCGACGACCCGCTCGGCGGGAAGCCATTCGGGGAAACCTGATAATGAGGCCTTGCGTGCCATGAAACTCCTTCATACAAAATGGTTGCCTATCCATCTTACGACGCAACAGCTAGCAATACTGTGCACGTCGGCTTACTAAGAAGTGCAGCTCACAGGTAGAGTTAGCCAAAGCAAGCGAACAGTAAAGCGAAAGAGTTTCAGCGGTGACCACCAGTCAGAAATCCGACGACAGCCCGAACATCCCCTTGCCACAGGCGCATAAGCCAGTGGCAAAGCAGGTTGTGGCTCAGCCCGTCGACCACAGTACCCCCCTTGAAGAAGCGGCAAAATTTGCCCGCGTCACCGACGATGGGCATGTATTTGTCATCATTGACGGCGCCGAGCACCCGGTCGGACAGTACCCGGATGCCACAAAGGATGAGGCTTTGGCCTACTTTGTGCGCAAGTACGACGATGTCCTGTCCCAGTTGATGCTGCTCGAACAGCGCGTGAGTGCCAAGGCACCAAGCGGCGATATGCCGAAGACCTTGGATACCTTGGCCGCCACCGTGGCCGAACGTCATCTGGTCGGCGATATTCCTAAGCTCGAAGCACGGATCGCCGCTGCACGTACCGCGGTGAGTGCTCTGGCTGGCGAACAGCGTCAGGTCACCGAGGCCGCCCGCGCCGAACAGCTCAAGGTCCGCGAAGCCTTAGTGGAGCAAGCCGAAGCATTGGCTGAGAAGCGCCCCGAGCAGATCCAGTGGAAGACCGCTTCCACCGCAATGAACGAACTGTTCGAAACGTGGAAGGGAACTCAGCGTTCGGCCGTACGCTTGCCGCGTGCCACCGAAGATGCGCTCTGGAAACGTTTCCGTGCCGCGCGCACCACCTTTGACCGGCACCGCCGGGCATACTTCTCACAGCTCGATGCCACCAACGCGCAGGCGAAGTCTGCCAAAGAGGAGCTGATCAGCCGCGCCGAGGCGTTGCAAAGCTCCACCGACTGGGCAGGCACCGCCGCCGAGTACCGCAAACTGATGGACGAGTGGAAAAAATCCCGCCGTGCTTCGCGTAAGGATGACGACGCACTGTGGAGCCGCTTCCGTGCCTCGCAGGACGTATTCTTCCAGGCTCGCGCCGCGGAAAATGCGAAGGTCGACGCCGAATACGGTGAAAACCTGATCGTCAAGGAGGCGCTGCTTGAAGAGGCTCGTGCCCTGGTACCGGTGAAGGATCTTTCCATCACCAAGCAGAAACTCGATTCAATTCGTAGCCGTTGGGAAGTAGCTGGCAAGGTGCCACGCGCGGACCTCCAGCGAGTGGAATCGGCATTGCGTCAGGTTGAAGAGGCCGTCAAGGGTGCCGAAGAAGAGCAGTGGCGCCGGTCAAATCCGGAGACCAAGGCTCGGTCGAACTCGATGCTTTCGCAGTTGCAGGACACCATTGCAGCTTTGGAAGACGATCTTGAAGCAGCGAAAAAGCAGGGTAATGCCAAGCGGATCGCGAAGGCTCAGGAGGCCCTGGAGGCTCGCCAGATGTGGTTGAACACCCTGGAGAAGTCTGCGGCGGATCTCGACTAGAATCCACAGATCGCACAAACACCCCCTACGCGGCGGCGCTTGCTGGTTCAGTAGCTTTATGGAAAAAGTTACCGGACAGCGCGTCGCCGCGTTGCGTATCCCCGAAGACCTGTTTATCGTCGGCGAACCTTTTACCCGCAATGAGCTCGGCGCCATGGCTACCCATGGGTTGCTGCGCGAATCCATTGGCGGGTGTTTTGTGGAGAGCAGGTTTCGTTATGACTCGACCGCGCGGGCGCAAATAGCCGCGTTTCTTGCCGGTCGGCACTTTGGCAGAACTGATATTTTCTGCCAGCAGACCGCCGCGTGGATTCACGGCTTACTGCCACATGTGAACACCGTCTGTATTTCATCGGACCTCTATCACCGGCCTTACCGGCCGGGCAACGGGCTGAACTTTGAATTTGTGCAGCTGCCGATTGACGATGAGGATGTGGTCAATCGCAAGCGGGTCAGGCTGAGCAGTTCATTGCGCACGGTATGCGATGTGGCCTGTTATGACCCGTTGCCGATCGCCACCTCGGTGTTTAATCAAGTGCAACGCCTCGGTGATCCGTTTTTGAATCTGGATGCCGTGGGCGAAAGCCTGGCCCAACTGGAGGCTAGTGCCCCGGTGGCGCGCGCACTACGGTTGGTGCAGTCCTATGAGGCGCGTGCTGCCTAAACCGGCAGGGTTTAGCGTTTAGCGCCGGCTTCCTGCGGTGGTGCGGTAGACGTCGTAGACCCCGTCGATGCGGCGGACCTGGTTGAGCACATGGCTCAGGAACTTTGGATCGCCCATTTCGAAGGAGAACCGTGAGATCGCCACTCGTTCGCGGCTGGTTTGCACGCTGGCCGAGAGAATGTTCAGGTGGCTTTCGGACAAGATCCGGGTGACATCGGAAAGCAGTGACTTGCGGTCCAACGCCTCCACTTGGATTTCCACCAGGAACACCCCGTGGTGCTTTTCCGCCCAAGATACCTGAACCAGCCGCTCAGGTTGTTGGGCAAGCTGTGCGAGGTTGAGGCAGTCGGTGCGGTGCACCGATACTCCGGCGCCGCGGGTGACGAAGCCCTGGATCTCATCCGGTGGGACCGGAGTACAGCAACGAGCGAGCTTGACCAGCACGTCGCCGACACCCTGAACGATGACGCCGGCGTCGTTGCCCGTGGTGGGCTTGGACAGGCTCGTACTGACGACGGCTTCTTCATCAACCTGTTCGCCCGCCGGAGGGCCGGTGAGCGAGACCAGATGTTCGATAACGTTCTGTGCACTGGTGTGCCCATCACCCACCGACTGGTAGAGCGCTGAAATATCCACGTGGTGCAGGTTGGTGGCCACGGTGGTCAGCAACTCATGGGTCATCAATCGCTGCAGTGGCAGCTGATTGCGGCGCAGCTCCTTGGTGAGCAGCTCCTTGCCCTTTTCAATCGCTTCCTCGCGGCGTTCCTTAGAGAAGTACGCGCGAATTTTAGCCTTGGCCCGCGGGGATTTGACGAAGTTCTGCCAGTCCTGCGAGGGGCCGGCGTCTTCTGCCTTGGAGGTGAAGACCTCCACCACGTCGCCCTGCTTCAGCTCGGTATGCAGCGGAACGAGCTTGCCATTCACCCGGGAGCCGATAGTGCGGTGGCCGACGTCGGTGTGGATGGAGTAGGCGAAGTCGATCGGCGTAGCACCCACCGGCAGCGACATGATGTCACCTTTGGGGGTGAACACGTAAACTTCGGCGGAGTTGATGGTGTAGCGCAGCCCGTCGAGGAATTCCTCGGAGTCGGTGGTGTCTTCCTGCCACTCCATTAAGGAGCGTAGCCACTCCATGTTCTTCTCCGGTGAGAGCATCGCATCTGACCGGTCGCCGTGCTTGTACTGGAAGTGTGCTGCCACCCCGTTTTCGGCGTGCAGGTGCATCTCATGGGTGCGGATCTGAATTTCCACCGGCTTGCCCTCTGGGCCCATCACGGTGGTGTGCAAAGACTGATAAAGGTTTAGCTTAGGCAGGGCGATGTAGTCTTTGAAACGTCCGGGCAGCGGATTCCATTCGGAGTGCACTACACCCAGTGCGCCATAACAATCCTTCACCGAGTCCACGGTGATCCGCACGCCCATCAGGTCGTGAATGTCGTCGAAGTCTTTACCGCGCACGATCATCTTCTGGTAGATCGAGTAGTAGTGCTTCGGTCGGCCGGAGACTTGGGCATGGACGTTGAGTTCGTTAAGTTTATTGTTCAGCTGTTCGCGGATGCCGGCGAGGTATTTTTCGCGTTCCGGGGTGCGGTCCCCCACCATGCGGACAATCTCTTGGTACACCAGTGGGTGCAGGGCTGCGAAGGAAAGGTCTTCCAGTTCCCATTTAACCGCATTCATACCCAGCCGGTGCGCCAGCGGAGCGAAGATCTCTAAGGTCTCCTTCGCCTTGCGCGAGCTGGACTCCGGGGAGACATAGCGCCAGGTGCGCGCGTTGTGTAGACGGTCAGCCAATTTGATGAGCAGCACGCGGATATCGCGGGACATCGCGACGACCATTTTGCGCACGGTTTCCGCCGGGGCGGCATCCCCGTAGGTGACCTTGTCGAGTTTGGTCACCCCATCGACGAGCATCGCGATCTCTTCGGAAAATTCCTTGGTGACCGATTCCAGCGAGTAGTCGGTGTCTTCCACGGTGTCATGCAACAACGCGGCAGCCAGGATCGAACCTGTCATACCCATTTCTGCAAGGATCGTCGCTACGGCCACCGGGTGGGTGATGTAGGGGTCGCCACTTTTGCGTTTTTGACCCTCGTGGTACTTTTCTGCCACCTCGTAGGCGTGGATCAGCAGATCCAGATCAGCCTTGGGGTGTTTGGATTTGACCGTGCGCAGCAGCGGTTCCAAAGTTGGCGAGGTGCTGGGGGTGCTTCCTCGGCCCGCAAAGCGTACTAGACGTGAGATAGAGCGTCGCTTCGAATTGTTCGGGGTCGGCGTGTTAGCCATGCCTCGCTCCTTCCCACCGTTGCCGGTCCTAACGGTGCTAGGTGCCAAGCTAGCGATGCCGGCGCCGTGCAATGTTTTAGTTCATTCGTTATAGCACATTCGCGCAATGACAACTAATTACCTGTTCGACACTACTATAAAAAAGTGCCCCGGATCGGTTGATCCGGGGCACTTCGCTCGTGGCTTGATGCCAAGAAGGTTTTTAGTGCTTAGGCGTCCAGCGCTTCCATCTTCTTATTGTGCTTTTGCACGTCCTCATCGCCGTGACGCAGCTGGTAATACAGCGGCGCTTGAACGAAGAGGGTCGATAGTGCCGAGACGATAATACCGACGAACAACGCCAGCGACAGGTCCTTGAGCGTACCGGCACCGAGCAGGTAGGAACCGATGAACAAGATCGAAGCCACTGGCAGCACTGCAACCACCGAGGTGTTGATCGAACGCACCAACGTCTGGTTCACCGCGAGGTTCACCTGCTGCTGGAAAGTTCGCTTGGTCTGTTGATCAAAGTTCTTGGTGTTCTCTCGAACCTTGTCGAAGACCACCACGGTGTCGTACAGACAGTAACTGAGAATCGTTAGGAAGCCGATAATCGCACTGGGCGTGATCTCAAAACCGGACAGTGAATAAATTCCGGCGGTAATGATGATCACTACCAGTAGACCAATGATGGCTGCGGCGGACATCTTCCAGGTGCGGAAGTACGCTGCCATCAGCAGACCCACCAGCACGATGAAGACCAAGAGGCCTAACAGCGCCTGGCGCGAAACGTCCTGTCCCCAGGTTGGACCAATGAAGTTACTGGTCACCTCGCTAGCTTCCACCTCGTAGGCTTGGGCCAGTTCCCCGGCAACGCTGATCGTCTGATCATCGCTGAGTCGATCGGTCTGCACGCGCATGGTGCCCGGAGCGATATTCGTGACTGTGGCTTCGGCGCCGTCTGCGGCGTTCTTGACTACGTCTTCGCCGACGCTGACCTGGGTGTTCTGGACACCAGAGACCATAAATTCCGAACCGCCACGGAAATCGATTCCGAGGTTGAACCCACCCTTAGCCACTGGGACCAGGATCGCGGCGATCATCAGGATCCCTGCGATCAGGAACCACAAGCGGTGCTTTTGCGTGAACGGGTAGGAGCGCTTCCCGGTGTAGAGCTGATTGCCCCACTCTGCGAGCTTATTCATTGTTCTCCTCCCGGTTTGCTTCGGCGCGACGACGTTCGGCGATGGTCAGCCGCTTGGCAGCCTCACCGCTCGCCTTAGAGTTCTTCTTGCCGCGGTTCTCCTGCGCATTTTCATTAAAGCTGCGCACCTTGCCGGCACCGCGGTATAGCGGCACCGCGCCAAGCAGCGATGGATCCAGACCGGAGAGGCGGTGTCCGTCGGCGAAGAACTTCGTGCGTGCCAGCAGCATCAATGTTGGGTGGGTCAGACCGTACACGACGATGAGGTCGATGATTGCGGTCAAGCCCAGCGTGAAGGCGAACCCTCGCACGTTGCCCACTGCTACCAGATAGAGCACGATAGCGGCCAGCACGTTCACTGCCTTCGAAGCAAGAATGGTGCGCTTAGCGCGTGACCAACCTACATCGACGGCGCTGGCCAATGACCGGCCATCGCGCAACTCATCGCGGACACGTTCGAAGTAAACGATGAAGGAGTCAGCGATCAAACCGATGGCCACGATCAGACCTGCCACACCTGCCAGGGATAGGCGATAATTCATCGCCCAGCCAAGTAAGACGATCGCGAGGTAGGTCAGTACACCGGATGCTAGCAATGAAGCAATCGTGACGAGACCCAGCGCGCGGTACTGGAAGAGCGAATAGATGAACACCAAGATCAGGCCGATGACGCCGGCAATGAGACCGGCTTCAAGCTGGTCACCACCCAAGGTCGCCGAAACCTGCTGTTCAGACTGAATCTCAAAGCTGATCGGCAGTGCGCCGTATTTGAGCTGTTGGGCCAGCGCCTGAGCGGATTCCTCGGTGAAGCCACCAGAAATCTGTGGGCGCCCATCGGAGATCACCGCATTGGTGGTTGGAGCTGAGATGACGGTTCCGTCAAGCACGATGGCGAACTGGTTCTGCGAACCCTGCAACGCGATGAGGCGCTGAGTCGTTTCCGCAAAGGTTGCGGCGCCCTGCTTGTTGAACTCGATCACCACGACCCACTCGCCGGTAACCGCACCCTGCACACCGCGTGCCAAGTTGGCATAGGCATCAGAAATTTGGTCACCTGGAATTTCCTGCGGGCCGAGGATGTACTTCACTCCTTGGCGAGGGTCGCAGGAGATCATCGCGGTCTTTGGATCGTGATCGGTGGTTTCACGCTTCTCGAGCTCGATGGGGCAGTCGTAGGCCTCGAACTCTTTATAAAGCTTTTTGGTGATCCAGCTGGTATCCGAAGGATTCTCCGGCTTAGCCGTTGGCGCTGGAATGTCCTTGTCAGCTGTGCGCTGTTCCTTTGGAGTTGCCTCGTAGGAACCGGTAATGAGCACCGGACGGAATTCCATATTCGCCGAGGCTTGGATCAGCTGGCGAGTTTCAGCGTCCGGGGTACCGGGCATCGACACGACGACGTTACGTCCAGACTGGGTGGTGATTTCGGTTTCCGAAACACCGGAACCGGCTACACGCTGGCGAATGATCTCCACCGCTTGATCAAGCTGTTCCTGGCTGATCGTCTCATTGCCTTTAACCCGAGGCGCCAGGATCATCTGGGTGCCGCCTTCGAGGTCGAGCGCCAGCTTTGGCGCCGCGCCGGTCTTGCCCGTCGACACACCAGCAACCAGAACACCGGTTGCAATGATGACGACGACCAGTAACCACAGCAACGCCTTGCGTGCCTGTTTTACAGGTCCAATTGATGACATCTATTGTGCTTTCTTGAACTGGTGGCGCGCTAGACAGCCACCACGATGGTGCCTGCCTTAGGCGTTGCGGTCGTCCTTGCCCTGGTCGTTCAAACGACGAAGGCTCTCTTCTGGGGATTCGGCGACGGCAGGAGTGTCAGCGGCTTCTTCGGCCGGAGCCTCGGTTACTGCTGGGTCCAAGAAGGTGGAGATAGCCTGGCGGTGCAAGGTGAGCACAACGCCGTTGGCGACCTCGACAAGCACACGATCCTGCTCATCGATGGAAATGATGGTACCGAAGATGCCCGAGTTGGTCATCACCTTGGCGCCTGGAACCGACTTGGTCTTCAGTGCTTCTTGCTGCTTGGAAACCTTTTTGCGGCCACGGATCATCATGATGATCAGCACTGCGAAGAGTGCGACCATCAGAATCATGGATGGATTGAAGCCGCCACCGGCTCCCTGTGCAAGGACGAGGGAATTCACTTGTAATACCTGCTAACGATTCGTTTAAAGAGCGAAGACGCCCGGGCACGTCAAAGTCAGGGCGTGTGTCGGGCGTCTCCAGTCTAATGGCTAGAAGCAAAGCACCAAGCCATTTACGCGGGCAGAGTAGAGGTATTCATCTAATCCTCATCGGATTCATAGCTTTGGGTTCCGGCAAAGATCGCATCCTTAGGCACCGCGAGGCCCAAATGCTCCCAAGCAGCTGGCATCGCGATACGTCCGCGCGGGGTGCGTCCCATGAGTCCCTCACGAACTAAGAAGGGTTCGGCGACGGTTTCCACGGTTTCGCTTTCTTCGCCCACCGCGATGGCCAGGGTCGATAGTCCTACCGGTCCCCCACCAAATTTAAGACACAGCGCCTCTAGTACCGAGCGATCCAGACGGTCTAATCCCTTGGGGTCAACCTCGTACATCTCAAGTGCTGCAGCGGCAGCGCCGTGATCGATCTCTTCAAGTTTGTTCACCAGCGCCCAGTCCCGCACGCGACGAAGCAAGCGGTTCGCGATACGTGGGGTGCCACGCGAGCGTCCGGCGATTTCACTGAAGGCCGAGGAAGTCACGCGTAAATCAAGCATCATCGCCGAACGGCGAAGTACCAGTTCGAGTTCTTCAACTGCATAAAATTCTAGATGTCCGGTGAACCCAAAGCGGTCGCGTAACGGACCCGGAAGCAGCCCGGCACGGGTGGTCGCCCCCACCAAAGTAAATGGCGGAAGTTCCAACGGTATGGCGGTGGCCCCTGCGCCCTTACCGACAATAATGTCGACGCGGAAATCTTCCATGGCCATGTAGAGCATTTCTTCCGCTGGCCGGGACATCCGGTGAATCTCATCCAAAAAGAGCACTTCACCCTCGGTGAGCGAGGAGAGAATGGCGGCCAAGTCTCCCGCGTGCTGGATGGCAGGGCCCGAGGAGATGCGTAGCGGGGCGTTCATTTCCGCGGCGATAATCATCGAGAGTGTCGTTTTTCCCAATCCGGGAGGTCCCGAGAGCAGTACGTGGTCGGCGGTGCGCTCGCGGATCTTCGCTGCCTCAAGCATGAGTGAGAGCTGTTGGCGCACCCGGCCCTGACCGACAAAGTCGTCCAGGTTGCGTGGACGCAGGGCTGCTTCAATCACCCGCTCTTCGGGTTCACTGCCGGCGTTGGTCAGCTGCGAGGAATCATTCACAGGGTTATCCTATCGGGCACGGGTGCCGGTGGACATGCTACGTAGCGCCGCACGCAGAATTTCGGAGACGTTGCCGGTTTCGACAACTTCAGGGTTCGCCTTGCCTAGTGCCTTCAGCGTTGATTGCGCGTCCTTTTCGGTCCAACCTAGACCGGTTAGCGCCTCGATGACCTGTGGCTCCCAGACCGAGCCGGTGCCCGGACGTGCTGTAGCGGTGTCTACGCCGGTGGGGATCAGCTTGCCGTTGAGCTCCAGCACGATCCGGCTGGCACCCTTAGGGCCGATGCCGGAGACCTTGGTGAAGGCGGCGGTGTCTTTGGTGTTCGCCGCAATGCGGACCTCTTCGGGGGTGTGTACCGCCAAGATCGCCAGACCCGTGCGGGGGCCAACACCCGAGACGCCGATAACTACTTCGAACACCTCACGTTCGTCGGGGGTAGCGAAGCCAAACAGCGTCATCGAATCTTCGCGCACCACCATCGAGGTATGCACGGTAGCTTCACGGCCTACGTGCAAGGTGGATAGCGTGCCGGGGGTAGCTTGGATAAGCATGCCGAAGCCGTTGACGTTGATAACCGCGGTGTTTAGGGTTACCGCCTGGACCGTGCCGGTCAGTGAGCTGATCATGCCACTCCTCAAAAGTATGTTCGAACAATTCTAGCTTATCGAAGATAGTTACGAATGGCGATTAACGACGAGCCGCACGATGTTTTGAGGAAGCTTCGGCGGCAATCCATGCCCGCTGCGCGGCGGTCAGCTGTTGGGAACCGGTGCGTGCGGCGGATGCTGAGGCCGAAGCGTTGGAGCCAACGGCCGCACCACGCCACCCGTGGGCGATGGCCAGGGCCACCGCATCGGCGGCATCTGCGGGTTTAGGTGGCTCATCGAGCCGGCAAATCTTGGCGACCATCTTGCCGATGGCTGCCTTGGTAGCCTGTCCACTGCCGGTCACCGCGGCTTTGACCTCGGTGGGGGTATGTAGCGCCACCGGAATATTGCGCCGGGCGGCTGCAAGAATAATGACGCCGGTGACCTGGGCGGTACCGATGACGGTAGAAACGTTGGCCGAGGCGAAAACCCGCTCTAGGGCGAGTACGTCGGGCTGATGTTTATCAAGCCAGGCATCGATTGCGTCGGCGATGGTGAGCAGCCGCGCGTCTAGCGGGGTGCCCGGCGGGGTGCCCGCGACGGTGACATCAATCAGCTCAACCTTGCGGTTGGCTGCGACGTCGACCACGGACAAACCACAGCGGGTCAGTCCGGGGTCGACGCCTACGACACGTAGGGCCAAGTCCTACTGCTCATCGTCGAGGGCCGCACGGACCTCGTCGGACAGATCGGCGTTGGTGTAAATGCCCTGCACATCGTCGAGTTCTTCCAGCGCGTCGTACAAGTGCAAGAACTTACGTGCACCCTCAACGTCCAAATCAACCTTCATCGACGGAATGAATTCCATTTCATCGGTTTCGTAGGCGATTTCCGCTTCATCCAGCGCGGCAGCTACAGCACGCAGATCCGACGGATCGCAGACAATAGCGAAGGTTTCGCCTTCGTCGACGATTTCATCGGCGCCGGCATCGAGCACAACCATCAACAGGTCATCCTCGGTCAGCTCGCCCTTGGGCAGACGTACAACACCCTGGCGGGCGAAGAGGTAGGACACGGAGCCCGGATCGGCGACGGTGCCACCGTTGCGGGTGATGCCCACGCGGACCTCGGAAGCTGCGCGGTTCTTGTTATCGGTCAGGCACTCGATGAGCAGTGCCGAACCCTGCGGGCCGCGGGCCTCATAGATAATCTCGGTGTAGTCAACAACTTCGCCGTCAAGTCCGGCGCCGCGCTTAACCGCACGATCGATGTTGTTGATGGGCACGGAGTTCTTCTTCGCCTTGCTGACGGCGAGTTCCAGTGCCGGGTTACCGGCCAGGTCGGCGCCGCCGGCGCGAGCGGCAACTTCGATGCCCTTGATGTATTTAGCGAAGGCCTTGGCGCGCTTGGCGTCAATGGCTGCCTTCTTATGCTTGGTGGTTGCCCATTTGGAGTGGCCTGACATGCTTTAAGCGTCTCCTCGCGTGAGATTAACAAAAAATTCGTGGATGGCCCTGCTTCCGGTAACTTCCGGATGAAAGCTAGTGGCCAACAAATTTCCCTGACGTACTGCAACGATTCTACCTTGTGCACGGCTATCGGGCGCAGGCACCGTACTGAGCACAGCCACGTCGGGGCCTACTTGAACTGCTTCGGGAGCTCGAATGAACACCGCGGTGAGGTCGTGGTCGGCAAATTTGAGCGTGTGCTCGAAGGAATCGACCTGTCTCCCGAAGGCATTGCGGCGTACCAACATATCGATTCCGCCCAGCGTTTGCTGTTGCTCCCCGGTACTGGTGACCGCAGGGTTTTCTAGCCGGTCCGCCAACATGATCATTCCGGCACAGGACCCATAAGTGGGCATGCCAGCCGCGATGCGCTCCTTGATCGGTTGCGCCAGACCGTAGTTGCGGGTGAGCCGGTCGATCACAGAAGACTCCCCACCGGGAATGACCAGCGCATCCACGGCTTTCAGCTCATCGAGCGTGCGCACCATGCGAGCCTTGACTCCCAAGCCGTCGAGCGCGGCAAGGTGCTCACGGAAGTCGCCCTGTAATGCGAGCACACCAAATTCGCTCATGTTGAGCCTTCACAGTTTGTGGGTAGTTGGCGCAGGAAGCGCCGAAATAACGTTAATGCCGGCAGGCCACACTGCACCGTTTTATTTCTCGGTGTGTCGCCAGAAGTTTGCCGGACTTGATAGGTTCAGGCCTATGAGTGCAGATATTTCGTCCTTTAAATTGCCCGGTGATTTCTTGATGCCCGCGATCGGCTTAGGAACCTGGCCGATGCGCGAGTCCGAAGCCAGTGACGCGGTCACCTCGGCCCTCAACATTGGTTACCGCCGGATCGACACGGCAGAAAACTATCAAAACGAGCAAGCGGTGGGTCTGGGACTTCGAAATAGTGGGGTGCCGCGCGACGAAGTTTTTGTGACCACAAAGTTCAACAAGCAGTGGCATTCGGCCACCGGGGTGCGCCAAGCGTTGCAAAATTCCCTGAATCGTTTAGGCCTGGACTACCTGGACCTATTCCTTATTCACTGGCCCAACCCGGAGCAGGGCACCTTTGTTCAAGCCTTCACCGAGATGCAAAAGCTTGTGGACGAAGGGGTGATTCGCGCAGCGGGCGTCTCAAACTTTAAGCCCGCACAATTACAGGTTTTGCTTGATGCGGGACTCACCCCGGCGGTTAATCAGATTCAGCTGGACCCCGAGCGACGCAGTGCACCGTGGCAGGCGTTTAACACCGAACACGGGGTGCTCACCGAAGCCTATTCACCATTGGGGCGGGGGAAATCTGAATTTTTACAGCATCCGACACTCGTGCAGATTGCCGCGGCGCACGCTAAGACGCCTGCGCAGGTGACCTTGCGTTGGCATGTACAGTCCGGGCGGGCGGCCGCGCCGAAATCGGCAAACCCCCTGCGGCAGGCCGAGAACCTAGATATCTTCGACTTCGAGATCAGTACGGCGCAGATGGCGCAAATCGAGTCTCTGGATACCGGCGCCGGACCATTTACCGACTCGGACGAGTTCGGGCACTAGCCGGCGGTTATCCCGGCGGATGGAAGGAACATCGCATGCAGTTAGAAGGTTACCGGCGCCCCGTCATCGCCGGGCAAGATTACTTTGATGACCAAGCTGCACTCATCTCCTATGGTCAGCGGTGGCCCGGGGAGCCTGCGGAGGAAAGCTATTCGGTGACTATCCACCCGCAGCGTTTTGCACCATTGCATGTCGTGTCGCAGGCGCTAGTGGATTGGTTGCTTGCACGCTTCAATGTGCGGTGTCTTCAAGACTCGGGCTTAGCCGCCGAGCTGGGTTATGCAATGCAGCCGGTGGTTGAGTCGGTACGGCTAATTCCGGTTGATCGTGCCTGTGCGCCATTGGGTTTAGTGTTCACTGATTTTCCCGGGGTTCTCTTATCGGTTGGTGCGCTATACCAGTGGCACTTTCCGATCTGCGGTTGTGATGCTTGCGACGATTCTGTCGACGAACTTTTGGACGATTTAGAGGAACAGATCACAACGGTCGTGAACGGGCACTTCACCGAAATACTTGATGAATCCGGAGCCGGCCTGCTGACGCACCGTTTTGATTCGGACGGAATAGCAGGTCGCGAAATCTCCGATGGCGTGGAGGAGATTTCACCGGAGCGTTTGGTCAGGGCGCGAGCCATGCTTCCGGCCGATGGTGCGTGGGCGCCGTGGCCATTGCGCGGGGCCTAGTCCAGTTCCCAAGGTTTCAGCCCATCGTCGAAGGCACCATAGGCGTTGACGGTTTTGCTGGTGCGTGCCAGCGAGGCTTTGGCATCGGCCGCAGGCAGGCAGGCATCGGCGGTGAATACCTGACACCACCTGACCGGTGAGGAGCTCAACTGATGTGGAACCCAGACCAGCTCCCCCACCTTCCACTGATCTTTTCCGGTGCGGGTGAAGGTGGCCTTGATACTGATTCCCTCACGGTTCAGGATCGTCGGTGTGGCGTGCTTGGCTACCGAGTTGCCCAGACCGTAGACGATCCAGGTGCCTTCATGCTTTTCAATGGGCAGTACCGAGTGGGTGTGATGCATGTAGATGAAATCGAAGGCGCCGGATGCGGCCAGGGTTTGGCCGAGCTTGCGCTGTGCGTCGCTGGGACGGGTGCTGTATTCGGTGCCGTCGTGGATGGCAGCGACCACTATTTCCGCGCCAGATTTTTGTGCGGCCTTGGCACGGTTGATCAGTTTTTTCGCGTCCACCCCGGTATCTACCCGCCAGTCGGTATCGGCGCTCATCCCGTTGAGAGAGTAGGTGCTGGCGATGACACCGAGTTTGATGCCGGCGGCCTCCAGCAGCGGCGGGGCCTGTGATTCGCCCTGGGTGCGGTAGGAGCCGGTGGCGAAGAGATTGTATTTTTCCAGCGTGTCCAGCGTGCGCTTGACCCCGGCAGTGCCAATATCCACGGTGTGGTTGGTGGCGGTGGTGCAGCCGTCGTAGCCGATGCTGGCCAGGTCCGCGACAATCTGGGCCGGCACGCTGAAGGTTGGGTATCCGGAGTACGGTGGGGTGCCGATCGGTGTTTCCAAATTGCACAATGCCACGTCGGCGTCCTGCACATAGGGTTCAAGCCCATCGAGCAACGGCTGGAAATCGTAGCCCTTGGAGGTTTTCGCTTCCGTGAGCAGCTGCGGGTGCAGCAGCACATCGCCGGTGGCCATCAAGGAGAATTCTTTTGGCGCCGGCTTCTCGCTCGGTGCAGGGCTGGGACTTGGCGAGGCTTGCCGGGTCTGCACCGGGCTGGGCGCATGGTCCTCCGTAACCTGATGCGGGGCCGCAGAACATCCCGTGAGCAGTAGCAATGCAAGGACCGCGGGCAGCGCACGTGACTTCATGGGTTCTACCCTATCGGCTGATACCTCGTGTTAATGCAAGCAAAATCACGTGTCCTGTGGTTATCTGGCACTATGCCAAACCCGCTTCTGAAACCCAGCGAACTGCCCTACCAGTGGCCAGATTTCGCCCGCATCACCGCCGATGATTACCTGCAGGCAGCCCGTACGGGCGCGCAGGAGCATCTTGCGCAGATCGCCACCATCGTGGCCGATGCAACGCCGGCGACTTTTGCGAACACCTTTCTCGCGCTCGAACGCAGTGGTCAACTGTTGCGCCGCACGCTGATGGCCTATTTCAGCGTGCTGTCCGCACACGGCACCGATCAATTGCGTGAGATCCAGTCCGAGCTCAGCGGTATCCTGACCGCGCAGAGTGACGAGATTCGGCTAAATCCGGAGCTTTATGCACGGCTGCGCGAGGTGGATCTGAGTAAGTTAGCAGGCGAAGACGCCCGGCTAGCTAGCGAGACACTAAAAACTTTTGAGCTTGCCGGCGCCCGCTTGGATGCAGGCGCTAAAAAGAAGCTGAAGGCGCTGAACGCACAGCTTTCCGAGCTGTCCACGCAGTTCTCCACCAAAGCCTTAGAAAATCAGAATGCACACGCGGTGCTTTTTACTGACGAAGCTCAGCTCGAAGGCCTAGACGAGGCACGCATTGCTTCGGCACGGGCGGCCGCCCAAACCGCCGGGCACAACACCTGCTACCTGCTTCCGCTGGTCTCCCCTACCGGGCAACCGGTACTCGCCTCCTTGACGCGTTCCGCGTCGCGGCGCAAGGTTTTTGAAGCTTCGTTGAGTCGTGGGTCCAGCGAGAATTCCACACTACCGTTAGCCGCGCAGATGGCGGCACTGCGTGCGGATCGGGCGGCATTGCTTGGATTTGCGAACCACGCCGAAACTGTTTTAGCCGACGCGACAGCTCCTTCAACCGAAGCGGTAGCCACCCGGTTGAAGGAACTGACCGAAGCCGCGGTTCGTAACGCACATGCTGAGGCGGACACACTGCGCGAGTTGGCCGGCGGTGAGCTAAATGCTTGGGATTGGTCTTACTACTCCAACCAGGTGTTGCGCGAGCGTTTTGCTGTGGACTCCGCAGCACTGCGCCCCTACTTTGAGCTGGATTCGGTGCTGCACGACGGTGTTTTTGCCACCGCACAGACCCTTTATGGCCTCAGCTTCACCGAACGTTTTGACCTTCCGACGTACCACCCAGCGGTGCGTGTGTGGGAAGTTTTTGACGCGGATGGCTCGGCCATGGGTCTATACAGTGGCGATTTTTTGGCGCGCGAAACGAAAAAGGGCGGCGCCTGGATGACGTCCATGCGCGATTCAGCCGCTGATCTAGATGAACGTCCCATCGTGACAAATACGCTAAATATCGCGGCTCCGGGTGAGGGGCAACCGATCTTACTGACCTTAGATGAGACGAACACGTTGTTCCACGAGTTTGGCCATGCGTTGCACGGGCTACTGTCCAACGGAAAATATGCGACCCTCTCGGGAACGTCGGTACCACGAGACTTTGTCGAGTTCCCTTCGCAGGTCAACGAAATGTGGGTATTGCACCCGGATGTGGTTGGCGGTTATGCCAAACACTATGAAACCGGGCAGACGCTCCCCGAGGAAACCATCGAGAAGATCCGTGCGGCGGAGCTGTGGGGTCAGGGCTTTGCGACCACCGAATATTTGGCGGCCAGTGTGCTGGATTGGGCCTGGCATACCATCGAGCCGGGAACCAGCATCGAGGACCCGGAATCATTTGAACGTGAGACCTTAACCAACTTTGGCTTCACCCCCGAGCTGATCCCTCCACGGTACCGAACCGCGTACTTCCAGCATATTTTCGCCAATGGCTACTCTGCCGGCTACTACTCCTACATCTGGAGTGAGGTGCTAGATGCCGACACTGTGCAGTGGTTCGAGGAAAATGGCGGCTTAATGCGAGAAAATGGAATGCGGTTCCGTCAGGAACTGCTCTCGCGCGGAAATACGCGCGATCCACTAGAGTCTTACGAAATGTTCCGCGGACGCAGCGCACGGGTTGAACCGTTGCTGCGCCGTCGAGGATTGGTGAACGCAGAATAATGACGACAATTGCCTCCGCGCAAGAAGCTCTTAGCCATTGGCAGCAGGCCCTCGCGGTAGCTACAGGTGGCAAGATCTTTACCACCCACGGATGCTCCTGGGCTTGGCAGCCGGTACGTAAGCGCCTGATCCTGCTCTTTCCGGAGCATGCAGATTCCGCGGGCCTACGCCCGGCGTTTGCCGAGGGTATGCGCTTGGGCGCGCGCCGTGTGGAAGCCTGGGTGAATTCGGGATCCGATGCCGCAGGACTCAAAGACGCAGGCTTTACCGACAATGCGCAGATCGCCTGGCATGCAGGACGACTTGCGATCCCGATGGAACGTTGGGAGGGAAAGATCCGTCTGGGCAACAATGTTCCAGAAGCCACCGGAGCGGATGCCGCCGAACTGAAGGTGACAAATCTGTGGCGTGATCCTTCTTCGCAGCTTTCCAGCGGTCACCCGGCATTGCGCCGGGTAGAGCATGCACTGGCACGCACCGAGGAAGGCGACATCGTCGGTCGTGGTTTTGTGCAGCAGGGCCTGAATGGCCAGGCGATGGTGCACTCGCTGGCGGTGGGTAAAGGTCACCGCCGTCAGGGTGTCGGCACCGCGTTGCTGCACGGGCTGTCCCGGTCACTGATTAATCCACTGGATCCACCGGATGAGGATGCAACCCAGGAACTGCTCGCGGCGTCCCCGCCGAGCAGTGCGGACTTCTTCAGCGCCAATGGGCTGCGGTTGCTCGGACGCGGGCGGCATATGATTCTGCGTTCCTGGAGCTAGGCTTCACCCAACGATGGTGGCGGGACCCCGATGCATGTCGGCGGCTCCCGCCACCAATGTTTAACCACTATTAACGCTAGTGCGCGGTCAAAACCTGGTAGACCAGACGGGCAAAGGGCCCCGCTTGGCGTGCTTCGATAAGTTCCAGTCTCTCGCTGCCTAGGGTGCGCGGCAATAGTGGCGCTCCGCTGGCCAAGGCGGCCGGGGCGATGGTCAACGCGAGCCTGTCTAGTGCATTGATGTCGAGGAATTGGCCAAGCAGCTCCCCACCTCCGAGCACCCAGATATTCTTGTCTCCGGCGACTTCACGGATCGTTGGCAGATGATCGCGCAGCGCACCGGAAACGAAGCGTACGTCGGCGCCTTCCGGTACCGGCAGGTTGCGATGGGTGAAGACAAAGGTGGTGATGTTCGGGTAGAACTGTTGCCACTTTTCCGGTTCGTCGATGAGGTTTTCATGCTCCAGCATCCACTGGTAGGTGTTTGCTCCTTCAACGTGTACCCCGATGTTCTTCGGCAGCAGTTCCGGGTCCGGTTTTTCGGCGCCTGGTACGTCAAAAAGCCATTGCAGGCTATGGTTCTCATCGGCCAGAAAGCCATTTAGCGTCACTGCCGCGTCGAAGATGATTTCACTCATGGCTCAAGTTTGCCATCGAGGCGGCGACAAGTTCCACCGGTTGATGCGCGTAGTCTCAAATTTGCTGGGCTTCCGATTGCCCGTGATTTATGAGCCTCAAAGCCGCGGAGCGATCGTCAAGTATTACTTGGATGCTGGCTCTCCGGCCAGATGTTCGAGAATCTTGCGCGCAGGACCTCGCCATGGCAGCGCGCGCATCATCTTCCACAAACCAACCGCAGGCGGCGATGGTGCATCTGAGCGCGCGGAATGCTTCCTCCCAGAATTCTCATTAGTCGCTTTCTCGTAGCCAAATTCCCCTTTCACAACCCCAAATTTACCGGTTCAATATGTGGTGGCCGGCCTTGTTCAAAGACACTAATGGTTCCGGGCGGGATCTCGACCCATGTATGCCTGCTCCAGTGCAGGGAAAGCGGCTCGGAGACGACTAACTGGGCATCGGTTGGCAGGGAGAGTTTTTCACCCTCAATACCGTGCAAGATTGTTGATCCCGCCGCGTGATACAAACTCGGCGCCAGCTCGTTTGATCCTTGAGGGCTGACCCATCGCAGCACCACCAGATGCTTGCCGTCCGAGGCGCACACGGTCGCTCGAAAGGGAGCTTGAATCTGCTGCTCGTGCCGGGCACGTTCGACCCGGGCGACCATGCGGGAAAGCGCCGTCACCGGATCGTGTTCAAGCCCGTAGGTCAAGGCCAGATAGAAGCAGAGCTCGGTATCCGAGTTGCCGAGAATACCCGGGTAGAGCTGTGGGTCCACATCGAAGGTCAGCTCGCGTTTGATTTCACGAAAGTTGGGTATCGACCCGTTGTGCTGAAACATCCAGCCGTGATCCACAAAAGGATGACAGTTCTGTTCCGCGATCGTGCCGCCCGGCGCGGCACGCACATGGGCAAGGAAACAGCCTGATTCAAGTTGTTGCGCCAGGTGCTTGAGGTTTTGGCTATCCCAGGCTGTTCCAAGTTGCCGGTATTGCCCCAAGGTGCCGGCTCGTCCTGCCCACGCCATGCCAAAGCCATCTCCATTGGTTGGAAATGCGTGGTGCGCGAATTGCGCGGCAAGCGGGTCATTTGGCAGAAACAGTTCTCCGGCGTGCAGGCTTTGATCGATCAGCGAATGATTTGGTCGCACCAGAATATCTGCGATCTCTACCGGTGAGCCTAGATAGGCAAGCCAACGACACATGGTTCCTCATTCCCCACGGCAAAGGCACCGGTAATCCCCACGGTAGACCTGCTGCGTATGAGCAAACAAGTAGCTTGCCTCTGGGGAAGGACGCGAAGGCAAAAGGATCACGCCGTAACCCATAAAAACATCCCCAGTGCCAGACTTCGGCACCGGGGACATTGCAAAAATATTTACCAGCCGCGCTCGGAGAGGCGGTGCGGTTCTGGCAACTCGTTGACGTTGATGCCAACCATTGCTTCACCCAAACCGCGGGAGATCTTAGCCAATTCATCCGGGTTGTCGAAGAAGGTGGTGGCCTTCACGATGGCTTCGGCACGCTGAACCGGGTTGCCGGACTTGAAGATGCCCGAGCCGACGAATACGCCGTCGGCGCCCAGCTGCATCATCATCGCGGCATCTGCCGGGGTGGCAATGCCACCGGCGGTGAACAGCACGACCGGAAGCTTACCGGTCGCAGCGATCTCCTTGACCAGCTCGTATGGAGCCTGAAGTTCCTTGGCAGCCACGTACAGCTCGTCCTTTGGAAGCGCAGCCAACTTGGCGATTTCGGCACGGATCTTACGCATGTGTCCGGTCGCGTTGGAAACGTCACCGGTTCCTGCTTCACCCTTGGAACGGATCATCGCTGCACCTTCGTTGATGCGGCGTAGCGCCTCACCTAGGTTGGTGGCACCGCAAACGAATGGCACGGTGAATGGCCACTTATCGATGTGGTTCTCGTAGTCTGCTGGGGAAAGTACCTCGGACTCGTCGATGTAGTCCACACCGAGTGACTGCAGGATCTGCGCCTCGACGAAGTGACCGATGCGAGCCTTGGCCATCACTGGGATGGAGACTTCGGCGATGATGCTATCAATCATGTCCGGATCGCTCATGCGCGAGACGCCGCCCTGGGCACGAATATCGGCTGGTACGCGCTCGAGAGCCATGACGGCTACGGCGCCGGCATCTTCAGCGATGCGGGCTTGTTCCGGAGTGACAACGTCCATGATGACGCCGCCCTTGAGCATTTCGGCCATACCGCGCTTAACGCGCTCGGAGCCGACGACGTTGTCCTGACGCTGATCTGCAGAAGACATGTTGGGTATTATTCCTTTCAAACACTGGCAAGCACAGTGGTGCTCTGCCAGTAATCGTAGGAGCGCTTTACTTTATTACCTCCGGTGTTGCGTCACAATCGACCGATAGTGGATTTATCCCTCAGTCAAGGGTTAGTGCGTAACATAGTCAATCTCAATGAATTCACTAGTCATCCGACTTTTTAGCTGGGAACTTAAGGTTCTGCGTTAAAGCGTCCGCCACTTGATATTTTGCCGGCTGGCCGTAACCTTCGGGGTTATCAGCCTCGATGCGCTTCACCTCAGCGGACATGAACTGCACCAATGGCACGTCATTACTGATGTCTTCGGCCACCGAACGCAGCTGCTCGGCATATGCCAACAGCCGTGGGGTGAAGCGCTTGGTATAGGAAGGATCCGGATCGTTGGCGCGACCATGGGTAAACTCGAAGATTTCCGCCACCAGCTCGATGGCGGGCTTGACCGACTCCATCACCTGTAGCAGCGCCCTGTCCTCGGCCTGCGGCCTTCCCACCAGGCCCAATTGATAGTGGGATTCTGTGGCTTCGGCCGCGGCAAGACGTTCCAGCGGGCTAAGGCTACCCAGCCAACCGCGCAGGAACACATCACAGTTCTCATCGTGCTCGTAGCTCAGCTCTTCGAGCATCTGATTGATCATGCCAATCGAATATCGTGCCGCACCCTCAATAGCGAAACGGATTTCGTGCTCGGTTCCGCTGATAATCCAGTCGCGGATTTCGTCCAGGGTTCCGATCGGATTCACTGTGCGTAGCCCGGTGGGAATGCGCCATGATGCTTGACGGACTGAGTATTCAAGTCCCAAGAGTAAGTGGAGACCGCTCGGCCTGAGGCTCCCGCGTTGGAATCCCCATCTTTGGCATAGGTATAAGTCACCTTCAGTTGCGCATCGTCAACGCGTACAACCTGTGGGAAGAAACCGAACGTGGTCCGTGTGGCGACGCCGAGGTACTTCCCCTTGTGGAAGAGGGCAATGATGTAGGGCGATGAGCCGGTGGCGCCCTCAATGGGAAAGGTAACCCACGATAATGCGGCACATTCATCATAAGTAGACGGATCTGCGTATTCAGCGTCCCATTTCCAATCCATGATCTCTCCGGTGGAAATCTTTGGTGCCGGCAGCTTGGTCGCAAGTTGAGTCAATGCACCAGACGTTAACTTTGGTCCACAGGATGGCTGGGCAGGTTTGCTAGATTTTGTCACGGTGGGAGTTGGCTTGGTGGGTGCCACGCTTTTTGTTTCCTCAGGAGTTGGCGTGGCGCTGGGGCTGACCGCCACCGAGGAGCTTGCCGCTACCTCAGAGTGAGTGGGTTGCGCTTGCGAAGTCCCGGGTGCTGAGCACGCACCAAGCAGTAACGTCAAAGCAGCAGACAAGGAAAGGGCCTTGAAGCCATAACCAACGCTTCCTGTCACGGTTCCTCCGTAGAATCGTGTAAGTATTAGATATTTAGCCTTAGTCTAGCCATGTCACATAAGAATTTGAGCCAGAAAATCACTATATGAGATTTAGAGATAGTTCGGGTTAAAGCAGTCAGGGTGGTAGAACAACTAAATGTTCCTACCACCCTGACATAAGCATTGATGAATCTATCTCGGATTCTCGCTATCCCACGCCTCGGCGATCGATTGACGCACCTCTGAGAGGGTCTGCGGGATCGCCTTAGTCTGCGCGATGATGGGGAAGAAGTTTCCATCCCCGTTCCAGCGCGGCACAATGTGCTGATGAAGGTGCGCGGCAATACCCGCTCCCCCGGCTTCGCCCTGGTTCATGCCCAAGTTGAAGCCGGCGGCGTTAGATACCTTGCGCAGTACCCGCATCGATTGCTGCGCGAGCGCAGCCATCTCTGCGGTTTCCTCCACCGTAATATCCGTGTAGTTCGGCACGTGCCGGTACGGGCAAACAAGCAGGTGGCCTGGGTTGTATGGGAACAAGTTCAGGATCACGTAGCAAGTTTTACCGCGATGTACCAGCAGAGCCTCTTCATCGGTGCGGTTAGGCCCGGCGCAGAAGGGGCAACTTGCCTCGTCCGTCACCTGCGTCTGACCGCCCTTGATGTAGGCCATCCGGTAAGGGGTCCACAAACGTTGGAACGAATCGGGCACACCGGCGAGTTCAAAGTCGTCGGTGACGTTTTCGTCCTGCGAATATTGCATGTTGGTGGACTCCTATTTTCCGGCGGACCTAGTTGTTGTTGTTGCGGCTCTTGATAGCTTCAACGATGCGGGCTACCGCGTCGTCAACCGGAACCTGATTTTCCTGGCTACCATCGCGGAAGCGGAAGGAGACCGCATTTGCGTCGGCATCTTCACCACCGGCGATGAGGGTGAACGGGATCTTATCCTTGGACGCGTTGCGGATCTTCTTCGGGAAACGGTCCGAGGAGTCATCTAGTTCTACGCGTACGCCCTGTGCCTTGAGCTTCGCGACGACCTCGGCGAGGTAATCGTTGAAGGCCTCGGCCACTGGAATTGCACGAACCTGAACTGGGGACAACCACGCTGGGAAAGCGCCGGCATAGTGCTCAGTAAGCACGCCCAAGAAGCGTTCGATGGAACCGAATTTGGCCGCGTGAATCATCACCGGCTCCTGACGGGTTCCGTCGGCTGCCTGGTACTCCAGACCGAAGCGGGCAGGCTGGTTGAAGTCGTACTGCACGGTGCCCATCTGCCAGGTACGGCCGATAGCATCCTTGGCCTGAACGGAGATCTTCGGGCCATAGAAGGCTGCGCCACCCGGATCGGCGACAAGCTCAACACCGGATTCAGTAGCTACGCGCTCGAGTACCGCGGTGGCCCCGTCCCACTGTTCGTTCGAACCGATGAACTTGTCAGACTCATCGCGAGTAGACAGCTCCAAGTAGAAGTCATCCATACCGAAGTCCTTGAGCAGGGAAAGCATGAAGTTCAGCAGGTGCTCAACTTCGGCTGGTGCCTGTTCCTTGGTGACGTAGGAGTGCGAGTCATCCTGGGCGAACCCGCGTACACGAGTCAGACCGTGAACCACGCCGGACTTCTCATAGCGGTATACGTGACCGAATTCGAAGAGGCGCAATGGCAGTTCGCGGTAAGAGCGCCCACGACCGCGGAAGATCAGGTTGTGCATCGGGCAGTTCATTGCCTTCAGCCGGTATTCCTGGCCCTGCTTGGTGATGTTGCCGTCTTCGTCGCGCTCTTCATCGATGTGTAGCGCCGGGAACATGGTGTCCGCGTAGTACGGCAGGTGACCTGAAGTGTGGAAGAGCCCGTCCTTGGAGATGTGCGGGGTACCTACATACTGGAAGCCCTCTTCGACGTGACGGTCGCGCACGTAGTCTTCCATCTCACGCTTGATGATGCCGCCCTTAGGGTGGAACACAGGCAGACCGGAGCCCAACTCGTCCGGGAAGGAGAAGAGGTCAAGTTCGGCACCGAGCTTGCGGTGGTCGCGACGCTCAGCCTCGGCCAAACGCTCCTGGTAGGCCTTGAGGTCTTCTTTGGTTGGCCATGCGGTGCCGTAGATACGCTGCAGCTGCTTGTTCTTCTCACTGCCCAACCAGTAGGCGGCGGCCGAACGGGTCAACGCGAAGGCGTTCTTGATCAGCTTGGTGTTTGGCAGGTGCGGGCCGCGGCACAGGTCCTTCCAGACGGTGTCGCCACTCTTGCGATCAACGTTGTCATAGATGGTGGTTTCGCCGGCGGCGACCTCAACATTGACTCCCTCGCCTGAGGTGTCATCGGAGTCAGCCTTGGCTAGTAGCTCACATTTGTATGGCTCGTCGGCCATTTCGGCCTTGGCCTCATCTGGGGTTACTTCGCGACGGGCAAAGAGCTGATTCTGGTTGATGATTTTCTGCATCATCTTTTCCAGCTGCTTGAGGTCTTCCGGAGTGAACGGTTCTTCAACATCGAAGTCGAAGTAGAAACCGTCGGTGATGTATGGGCCGATTCCAAGCTTAGAATCCGGGCGTAACTGTTGCACAGCCTGAGCCATCACGTGGGCTGTTGAGTGGCGCAGCACCTCCAGACCTTCCGGATCGCTGATGGTTACACGGGTGACGGTGGTGCCTTCTTCAAGTTCACGGGCCAAGTCGCGAAGTACGCCGTCGACGTGCATAACAACCACGTCTTTATCCTTGGCGTAAAACTGCAAACCGGTGGTTCCCGCGTCGACCTGGACCTGCTCGCCGTCGATGGTGAGAGTGCGCTGCTCGCTCATAAGATCGGGTTCTGCCTTTCAATCTGTGATGGCTTCATAGCTTGTGGCATACCTTGGCCACAGCCAGCCAGAGTCCAGTTTAGTTCAGCGAGGCGTGCAAGTCGTTGTCTACTACTGGTTTTACGAAGATTCATCGCCCGGGTGTGGCAAATTCAACAGCTCTTCGGCTGAGAGTAATCCGGCGTAGTGCCACAGCTTCCGCTCGGAGGCCGGTTGTGAAGATTCGATTTTTCCGTTCTTTTGATCCTCCCTGAATTCCGGGACGACCTGCGCGAAACGGCGTAGTAACTCCGCTTGCTCATCATCGGTGAGCAGTAAATTACTGGTGCTCAGCGAAGCTAAGTTATTAGGGTCTTCACCCTTCGCGTACCAGTACTGAGCATGCGCAAGCATCGCCGAGAGTCGCAGTTGCTCCTCGTGGACGGCCTGAGCCAGATAGGCATTAATGGCACTGGGCGATTCATCCCCAGCACGCTCACTGGGTTCTCCAGTAGTGAATCCGCCGGCCGTAGGTTTCCAGACCCGGTCACGTTTGTCGCGGGCCAATTCGGGAGCTTCTTCAATCAACTCTGCCTTGGCAAGCTCACGCAGGTGGAAACTCACCTTATTAGGTGCAATCCCCAGCAACTCCCCCAGATCAGCTGCACGACCCGTTCCCATGGCCCCGAGTGCATCAAAAATCTGCCTACGCAACGGATTAGCTATAGCTTTGAGCATCGGCGAGGTGAATGTGACTTGTGGCTTCGCTTGGGTCATAAGCTCAGCATAACAATCCCACAGTTTTAATTGCGCAAATTCTATTGCGCAATTTTAGTTGCGGGTTTACAGTTGTTCTCATGAACACCACCCAGCCCAAAGGCTCGCCAGCCTCCGGCACCAATTCAGTCACGCAGTTGCCGGCGCTTCACGCCCAACGCAACTACCGGATTTGGTGGCTGGCAGATTCCTCGGCGTTGCTCGCCGGCGGTATCTACGGGTTCGTCCTCCCCCTCATTTTGCTGGCAACGACCAATTCTCCAGTCCTGGCCGGGACCTTGGCAGCCTTAGGATTAGCCGCCCGAGCTGGTGTCACCTTGGCAGGTGGCGCAATGGCCGATCGATCCGACAGAGCTCGAATGATGCTCATCGGCGGGCTTTGCGGAGCACTCTTCACCGCAGCTTTAGCACTGGGTAGCAATACGGGTTCACTTTCCGCCACAGTTCTTTGCGTCGCACATATCTTGATGGAACTGCGCGGAGGATATTTTGGCTCCACAACAAATGCTGCCCTGAAAGACATCGTTCATCCGAAGCAGTTGGGGCGAGCGCTCGCTGCGAACCAAGGCCGTGATTCCGTGCTGATGCTCGGCTCCGCTCCCTTGGGCGGATTATTACTTGGCTTGGGTGGCGGGGTTGCCCTGCTGGTGGTAAGCATCTTGAATCTTGTTGCCTCATTTACCGGTTTTGCATTACGCAAACCCTTGCGTGCGGCCGAAGAAACCACCCAGAAACGCCGCGAGGATCCTTCCAGTGCAGGCCAGACGGTGGACCATGGAATTCTTGCCGGCATGCGTTGGTGTTTTTCGCGACCACGACTACGCGCACTGCTGCTCTTGATCATGGCCGTCAACATTGGAGTTAGCGGATTGATGACAACCTTGATTTACGGATTGCAGCAGCGCGGAGAAGATGCCTGGGTCATTGGATTGGTTTCAACATTCATGGGCGCAGGAATGCTGATCGGTTCACTGGTGGCAACGTCACTGATCGATAAATTCCGCACCGGCCTACTGGCCTGCATTTGCCTGAGCGTGCTGGGCGGCGCAATGATTCTCATCGGTTTGAACACGCACCTGCTCTGGATGGGTGTCATGCTTTTGATCAGTTTCCTTAGCGTCCCTGCGCTTAACGCGGCTATCGGCGGCTACTTCATGGCTATCGTCCCGCAGGAAATGGCTGGCCGGGCCAACTCACTGATCACGTTTATGGCGTTGGCGGCCATGCCATTGGCACCATTAGCCACCGGCTTCGGGCTGGAATGGTTCGGCATGGGCCCGACGCTGATGTTCTTTGGATCATTGGTCGTATTGGCCATGCTGTCAGCTTGGCTATCACCGCAGGTTCGCGGCATTCCGCATCCCGATCATTGGCTTGAAGAACCCGCCAAGAGTGAATTTCCGATTCAAAAACCTCCCGAGACTCAGAGTCCAGCGCGTTAGTTGACCAAGTTAATAAGGAGAACCAGAAATGAAATCGACACCAGAACAGAGCCGCCCGTCGCTAAACAAACCTTTGCTATTACGCCAAGTTTTCAGCAGTAAAGCTCGCTATTTCCGTTCCACTTTCAATAGCGCTGAAGGCAGTCGCAGAACCATCGAAACCCAACGCTCTACGCTGAACAACGGGCAATGGATTTACCTGTAGCTTTCCCGCTCAGGGACTTCTATGCTAGAGCCATGAGTAAGCCAGCCCCACCAGCATTGAACGCAATCACCCTCGGCGTGCGTGATGTCGGCGTTTCGCTCAAGTTCTATACCGAGGGCATCGGATTCGAGCTGGTGCAACCGGCACATCCCGAGATCGCTTTTGTCCGCGCTGGACACGGGCTGATGCTCGCACTCTGGGATGTAGCCCAGATGCCCAGTGAATATGGCGAAGTTGGCCATTCGAGGCTCGATCCCCCGATCTCGCTCGGACACAATGTGCGAAGCGATGAGGAAGTTGAAATCTACTACCGGCGAGCGCTGGATGCCGGTGCTAGTTCGGTCAATGAACCGACGAGGCAGTCCTGGGGCGGGATGAGTGCGTGTGTGGCTGATCCTGACGGGTTTCGTTGGGATTTTGTGCATAACCCGACGTTTGTGATTGAAGCCGATGGTCGAGTCTCCTCGGTGTAGCTAGGCTCCACGCTGATCTAGTCCTTCGGCGTTCATGCGCTTGGCGAGGTCTGCGACGCTTTCTCCCCCAGGGACTGCTTGGCCAAGTTTGGGTCTATAGGTGGGTTGTGGTCGGTTTGTGTAGTCCAGGTATCCGGCGGTCGGCAGCGTCTCTGGTTGGTGCAGGTCCCAAGCATGTAGCGCTTGTAACGAGATACCGCGTGGTCCGGTGCGTCGGGTTACCCCGTGAATGAGCAACATGCGGGTGGAGAACAGTAGCGGCCCGGTGCGTTGCTGGGTGTCGTCAAAGAAGGTGGCGTCGATGCAGCCGCTGCCGTCATCTAGTGAAATGAACACGACACGTTTACCTCCGCGCATGGGCGGGGTTTGTGTAGCAATACGTACCCCCGCGACAAGGACCTCGGTGCCGTTGCGTAGGTGGAGCAGTTCGGCCGCTTGGGTGATGGGTAGATGTGCCAGCCGTTGACGGTATGAGGTGATCAGGTGTTCGCTAACGTCTAGGTGCAGTAGGTCTAGTTCTGTGCGTACTACTTCTTCGGTGCTTAGCTGTGCTCCGGTGACCTTGATCGGTTCGACCTCTCCTAGGGGTAGGGCGAGTTGTCCAGGACCGGGGCGGTATTTGGCTGGCAAGTGGGTATGCGCCATAGATTGGGTATGGGCGATGGTGTCTGCTCTAGAGGTTCCGGTCAGCAGTGAGTCGAAGACTCCTAGGGCCGCGAGGTTTTGGTAGCTGCGTCTGGACAGGCCAGCGCGTTGGCGGACATCCGCGAGGGATTCATAGGGCTGTCCGGCGACTAGACGGTTAACTTCGCGTTCGCTCAGCTGGTGAATGTCGCGGAAAGCGAGGCGGATGCCGTATTGGCCGGGGCGAATAGTTCCGGCGGCGCGTGGAATCACCGGCGCTGGGCGTACAGCTGATTCGAATACGCGTTCTACTCGGTAGTGACCCGTGGAGCGGTTGATGTCTAAGCCAAGGATAGGAATGTTCATGCGCCTGGCTTCGGAGACCAGTAAGCGCTTGGGATACATTCCCGGGTCATGCTCCCAGATGCCTGCAAGGAATGCTTCCGGGTGATGGGCTTTGAGCCATGCCGAATGATAGGTGGGTACGGCAAAGGCTGCCCCGTGGGCTTTGCAGAAGCCGAAGGAGCCGAAGCCGGAGAGCACTTCCCAAACCCTGTCGATAGTTTCTTGGCTATAACCGCGGGCGGTCGCGCTGGTACGGAAGAAGCTGGCAAGGGCTGCTTCTTTCTCTGGGTTTCCTAGGTGGCGGCGGTATACGTCTGCCATGCCAAGGCTGCAGCCTGTCATCACGTTGAGCATGCGTAGTACCTGCTCGTGGAAGACGGTAACCCCGTGGGTTTCGGCGAGCGCAGGTTTCAGGTCTGGGTGCAGATATTGTTCGGGGGCGAAGCCGTGGCGGTGCTCTAGGTAGGGCTTGACCATATTGGATTGCATGGGTCCTGGGCGGAAGAGTGAGATGTCAATAATAAGGTCGTTAAATTCGCGTGGTGCGAGTTTGCCGACCAGTTCGCGTTGTCCTGGAGATTCGATTTGGAAGCAGCCCAGGGTGTGGGTGGAGCGGATCAGCTCATAGGTGATCGCATCGTCTAGCGGCACCTTGGAAAAATCGATATGTCCGTCTTCTTCGATGTATTTCGTGTTCTGGTGTCCGCCGGCTCGTGCAACGCCTTGAGCGGTAGGGTGCAGGCGCTTGATTTCCTCTAGCGTGTAGGCGATCGCCGATTGCATGCGTACCCCCAGCACGTCGAGCTTGATGAGCCCCATGACATCCATGTCGTGTTTGTCGTACTGGCTCATCTGCAATCCCATGCCGGAAGGCTGAACCGGAGTGCGGTCCAGCAGGCTCCCGTCGGAGAGGATCACCCCACACGGGTGCATAGAAATGTGCCGGGGCAACCGGTCTAGGCGCTCGGTAGCGTCAATGAGTACGTCTAACTGCCCGTCTTGGGTAATGCGTTTGGCTAAGGGTGCGAGTTCTGGTTTCTGCTCTAAAGCTTCGCGGAAGGATGAGGCGGAGAAACGCCAGAGTTGTTTGGCAATCTCATCTACCTGTTCCTGTTCAATTCCGAGCGCTGCTCCGGCGTCACGGACTGCCCCACGTGCACGATAAGCATTTTGCATGCTCATCAGGCTCACTCGTTCTAAGCCGTAGGTGTCGAAGATCTTGTGGTAAATCTCGTGACGGCGTGCTGATTCCACGTCAATGTCAATGTCGGGCAAGGTGGTTCGCGTATCGGAGAGGAAGCGTTCGAAGACCAGGTCGTGTTGTAGCGGGTTGACCTGGCTGATGCCTAGCAGGAAGTTCACCAGCGAGGAGGCCCCTGAGCCACGGGCGGCGACGCGCACCCCCATATCGGTAATCAGCTTCACGGTTTGTGCGACGGTCAGGAAGTAACCGGCGAAGCCCAGCCTGTCGATGACACCAAGTTCTAGTGCGAGCTGTTTTTCAACGGCACTGTGATTGGCATCTGGTAGCAGTCGTGGAACGGCGGAGAAGACTCTTTCGGTCAGCTCTTGCTGGGCTGGGCGGTATAGGCCAATAACCTTAGCTTCGGGGATAACCGGTTGTTTCCAGCCCAAGTCGGCGTGTGCGTCCAAGGCCGCCCAATTGGCGAGCTGTTCGGTGTTGTGTAGGAGTTTGCGTGACCAAGAGCGTGAGGTCACTCGGGAGAGGTCTTGGGCTAGTTGGTGCATTTGAGCCGAAGGTTTGAGCCAGCCTTGCCCCGTAGGCTGCAGCTCGTCTAATGCCTTCAAACTGTGTAGCACCCGCGCAGAATCCAAGATGTCCGCGGTGACTGCCCCATCGGGATCGGCGTAACGTACTGCGTTGCTCAGCACCGGAGTAATGTTCAGCTCCGCGGCAAAGCGCAGTAATTTGCTGGCGAAGCCTAGGCTGTAACGTTTACCCGGCTCGGAAAGGTGGGTAGTGATTTCAGCGCGTAGGGCAGATCCTACAAGCTTTTTCCAGCCTGCCAGCAAGTTTCTAGCGTGGCTATATTTGTGCCGTTCGATGGCTCGCGAGACATCGGATTCGGCACCGACTAATAGCATGAGCTGGCCACCGGCAAGTCGCGTTGCTAACTCTGTTCGACTCAGTCCGATGATTCCGCGCGGATTTTGGTGGGCAGCAGATACCGCGCGGCACAGGGCCGCATACCCGTGACCTTGTGCATTTCCGCGAGCTAACAGGATGATGCGACCGTTAGGTTTTCCCGCATCATCAAGTACCGCTAGGTTGACTCCGAGGATTGGCCGGATCCCTTCGGCCAGGCATGCTCCGACATGCTTCACCGCGCCGAACAACCCATCACGGTCGGTGAGCGCTAACGCATCTGCTCCTTGCGCACGAGCAGTCGCCGCTAGCTGTGAGGGGCTAGAGACCCCATAGTGTGCACTATAGGAGGAGGTGACGTTTAGGTGGGTAAAGCTCATGGTCGGGGTCCTTCGAAACTACGTGGAATACTATTAGAACAAAGTTTCGAAAGTTAAGCATTTAGTACTACTCAGACGCCAATGGGCATCTCTTGATTAACGCGAATCAGGCGCCAGCGAGTCGATTGCGGATCAAAACTAACATCTACGCTCCGCATCGGCCCACGGCTCGTGGCGGGTGTGATTTCAAGCCGCCAGATTTCATAATCCACTAGTCCGGCGCCAATTCCACGAGGAATGCGCAGGTTTTCATCCCACCACTTGCGGCGCTCGAACCAGCGCTGAGGCTCGGCAACCAGCCGGTAGTCGCACCCATCCCAAGAAATCCGCAATGGCACCCCACTCGGAGAACAGGAAACCTGAACCGATTCGGTAAACATGCCCATGTGTAGCTCCTTCGTCCCGCTAAAACCATTATATTCGAATACGTATTCGAACAACAGTTACGCTAGTCAGGCCGACGGACAGTTTAGGTAGACGGCGATGATGGCACAGACTAACGCCATTTGACGCACTGCCGGTCAACCTCGAACCAAAATTTCGCAAATTCGGCAAGCGGGGCGTAATACGTAAAAGGCATGAGAGTCAACAGGTGATACCCAATGTGTCGGCTTGGATCCCGCTAAAAATCTGCAGTACGCATTTGCGCCTGCGACTACAGAAATAAGCAGTACTCACACGCAAACTTTATCTAGTACTCAAAACTGTTTAGGGGTATATACTGATTGCGTTTAGGGCTATAAACTAGTACAATGATGAAACAGGCAGACCTGGTAAAAAGGGTTCGCAAGATGGCCAAAGAAGTCGACCTGTCGTTTGAGTTGAAGCGCGAAGGTGGCAACCACACCATCTACGAGCTAGGCGGCAAAAAAATCGTCGTTCCCCGCCACCGCGAGATAAATGAACTCACGACAAAGGGTATCCTCAAGACCACTGAAGAAGCCGTAGCTAGCCACACCAAAAAAATTAGAAGAAGAAACCCCAGAGGTCACCAAATGAAAATTACCGCCATTGCAACCCAGTCCGAGGGTTGGTGGGCCATCGAGGTCCCAGAGGTTGGATTCATGACCCAAGCCAAACGCCTTACCGAAATCGAAAATATGGCCCGCTCACTGGTCGTAGACGTACTCGAAATCAAGCCCGAAACCGTGGAAGTCGAAGTCAAAGTCGTCCTAGACGATGAAATCGCCAACACCGTCAAAGAGGCAGTGTCTCAAATGCGCGAAGCCCAGAAGCAACTAGCAGCCGCCTCCAAAGCCAGCTTCGATGCTGTAAACGAGTTGCGCAATCGCACCGGGTTATCAGTCCGCGAAGTCGCAAAACTCCTACAGATCAGCGCAGGACGTGTCACCCAGATCTCCCAGAAGGACGCCCCAGCCACCGCTCCAGTGGAGGGCGAAGGAAACTTCCATGTACTTACTGTTGCTGAGTCGAAGCGAGCAGACTTCGTCCTTGCGAACTAACCAGCTATAGGAACGGCATAAAGGGAGACGACCTTTCCTTACGCTGTTCTATGCCGCCTACAGTGTCAATGAGGACACCATCAACCTGCCGATCGATGGATAGACACCAACCCCTCAGCTACTTCCTCCGCGAATTTACAGCGTCCATAAGGGATGTAACCGGGTTCGCTGTGTGGTTTAACGCTCCATTTCATCAACCTCCGAAACAGCATGAAGCATCCCGGACCATGAACCAACCGCCGCCATGCATCGCGCATCACAAAATTTGAGTTTTAGATGAACGCGAAAACACAGCCTTAGCAGGCCTCGCCATCTTCGGACTAATAGTGGCAATCATCGGCGGATGCCTCGGGTACCCACGGGTCGGCTCTGATTCAATTCTGTAACTTCGCTGTGTTTTAGTAGCACTCAGGCAGAGATAACAATGACGTTCATCGAATTCAATGCAGATTGGGTTTAACACAGAAAACCGTCCATCCTCATAAAGGGGTGGGCGAACTCAGTACCTAGACGGGCCCTGGCATGGCCTGAAAAATAAGAGGTGAGCGGCCAAGTGCTGCTATACCGCCACAGAACCACGACGTCTCCTCTGCGTCCCTAATTTTATAAGAGGTCAGGGATTAGCGTGCGTAGAGTCAAATCTCTTAAAAGCCTTGGGCGTCGGTGCCCTCCTCTTTAGCAGAACATCTAAACCGTCAGGTTCGACCTCAAGAAGAGCTACCAAGCACACCCCCAAATTGGCTCTGCGCGAAACTTCTTACGTCACGGTGTCTCTAATACTCGATTAGCTTGGAACACACCGATAGCATCGAGACATACATACAAATAAACTCAGGAGTAGATCAATGCCGCATAAGGTCAAAGCCGTTATTTCCCGTGCCAAAGACGCACCGGTAGAGGTCGTGAACATTATCGTCCCGGATCCAGGTCCGGGAGAAGTCATCGTCGATGTACTGACCGCTGGCGTTTGCCACACCGATCTTCACTACAAGCTCGGCGGCATCGGCAACGACTACCCATACCTGTTGGGCCACGAGTCCACCGCGGTAGTCAGCCAGATCGGCGAGAACGTAACCAACGTAGCCGTCGGCGACCGAGTGATCCTGAACTGGCGTGCAGTGTGTGGCCAGTGCCGCGCCTGTGCGAAGGGCCAGGCCCAGTACTGCTTCAATACCGCTAACGCCACCCAGAAGATGACTCTGGAAGACGGCACCGAGCTCTCCCCCGCGCTGGGCATTGGTTCCTTCGCGGAGAAGACCCTCGTGGCCGCCGGACAGTGCACCAAGGTGGACGAGGAAGCAGATGCCGCGGCAGTAGGCCTACTCGGCTGTGGTGTCATGGCAGGCATCGGCGCGGCAATCAACACCGGTGAAGTCAAGCGTGGCGAATCCGTAGCAGTTATCGGCTGCGGCGGTGTGGGTGTGGCAGCAATCGCCGGCGCCAAGCTGGCCGGCGCAACCACCATCATTGCAGTGGATCTGAACCCGGAAAAGCTGGAAACCGCCAAGCAGCTGGGCGCTACCCACACCATTGATTCTTCGAAGGGCGATCCGGTGGAAGCCATCAAGGAGCTGACCGGTGGCTTCGGCGCGGACGTCGTCATTGACGCGGTAGGCCGCCCGGAAACCTACAAACAGGCCTTCTACGCACGCGACCTTGCAGGTCGCGTAGTTCTAGTAGGTGTGCCAACTCCAGAAATGAAGCTGGAACTGCCGTTGCTGGATGTTTTCGGACATGGCGGTTCGCTGAAGTCTTCGTGGTACGGCGATTGCCTGCCAAGCCGCGACTTCCCAATGCTCGTTGAGCAGTACAAGCAGGGAAACCTGGACTTGGATGCATTTGTCACCGAGCGCATCAAACTGGACGAAATTGAAGCAGCCTTCGACAAGATGCATGAAGGCACCGTACTGCGATCAGTAGTGGAGCTCTAATGACTGTGAAGATTGAAAACGTCGTCACCTCGGGGACTTTCTCCCTAGACGGTGGCACTTGGGATGTTGATAATAACGTCTGGGTCATCGGTGATGATTCCGAGGTTATGGTTATCGACCCGGCCCACGATGTGGCAAAGATCCTTGAGGTCGTCGGTGACCGCGAAGTGATGGCAGTGCTGCTCACCCACGGGCATGATGACCACATTCGCGCGGCTGCAGAGTTCTCTGACGAGGTCGAAGCACCGTTGTACCTGAACCCTGACGATTTAATGCTCTGGGACGCCATCTACCCCGAGCGCAAGGTCGATGCAGAAATTCAGGAAGGCGACACCTTCACCATCGGTGACACTACCCTGACCGCAATCCACACCCCAGGGCACTCGCCAGGTTCGACCTGCTTCTATGCTCCGGACCTCGGCGTGCTGTTCAGTGGCGATACGCTGTTCAATGGTGGCCCAGGTGCCACCGGGCGCAGCTACTCGAGCTTCGAGACGATCGTCGAGTCGATTCGTACCAAGTTACTGGTCTTGCCAGAAGCGACAGTGGTGCACACCGGTCACGGCGATGCGACCACTATTGGTGCCGAGGCACCTAATTTAGATGAATGGATCAAGCGCGGGCACTAACCCCGCTGTTGCTCTTCTAACTGCCGGTTAACTCTTTGAGAGTTGACCGGCAGTTTTTTCCTCCTTCTCACCCTCAGCTGATAAATACGTGGCAAGATAGTTCCCATGTCAGAACGTATTAGCCAGCCTTCGCGAAGAATACCGCGCAGTGCTTTTAGCTTCGGAATTTTATTATTGCTCGCAGGCATCATGCTGGTGTGGTGGGATAGCAGGCAAATGGTCACGCTTTACACTGGCTCTTACGTCTCACTACGTGAGGACACGTTCTATTTCGGACCCAGCCTCGCCATGATCCTGGGCCAACTGATGATCGGGCTCGGAATCGCAGCGTGCGGTGTAGCCGCCGGTTTCAGCTACTCCAACCGAGCACAAATTCGGCAGATTTCCCCTGCGTTGATCATCGGGCTCGGCATGCTGTTATTGCTTCTCGGAGTTGGCCTGCTGTGGTGGGATAGTTACCAGGTCAAGGAGTTCGGCTGGTTTGCTTACGCACCGTTGAGTAACGCGGAGCTTCAGGGAGAGCTGACGGCGAGCGCAGCCCCAATTTTTGGAAAGATCGCCTTGGGGCTCGGTTTCCTTGGGTTGGGTGTTGCTGGCGGCCTAGCTTGGGGCCGGCGTGACCGAACCGGCGAGCGCCTGGCTTAGAAGAGCGCGTTAGTGTGCTCTTCTATGAGTTCAGCTGAATTATTTCGCACGTTACCCACGGCCGAGTCGACCTCATACATGGTCCAGGTGGACGCCACGTCATAGGCTTGAGCGCGGACTTCTTCGATCAGCCCTTCGCCATCTTCTTCATCGGGGTTAAGCCAGCGGGACATCATTGCCTTATCCAACGGGATCGGTAGTCTGTCGTGCAGTCCGGCAAGTTCACCTAAAACACCGGGTTCTTCGGCGGAGGGCGACTCCATGGTGAGGATCGAGGTCGATAAGATCCAGTCGCCGTTCTCGTCTTTCCACCACTCGTAGAGGCCGGCGAAAAACATGAGCTTGCCGTCTTCACGGTGAACGAAAAACGGCCGTTTCTTGCTGCCTTCCTTCTTCCACTCGTAGTATCCCTGCATGGGCACCGCCGCCCTGCGCTTTTTGACGGCCGCACGAAAAGTTGGTTTGCTGGCAGCGGTTTCACTGCGTGCGTTGAAGGCGCGTACACCCACCGATAGTTCTTTAGCCCATCCAGGCACTAGGCCCCACCGCGCTACGTGGATTTGGCGGTGCAGCTGGACATCGATGAGCCTTTCGAGCACTATCGGCACATCTGTGGTGGGTGCGACGTTCCATGAGTGACGTAGCTGCAAATTATCATCCGCTTCAGCTTCTGCCTCCGCGACCAGATCACCAATGGCTTTGGCCATCACGTATCGTCCACACATGTTTTCACTTCCTGTCGCCCTTGGTCGTTGGGCACCAGTGTAGTCCGCATGACTGTTGTTGGCGCGTTCCTCGCTTAGCTAAGAAAATTCCTCTGGCTTGCGCCCCGTAAAGCGGAACAAACAGCAAGCTCACATGGTTACATGAAGTATGAGCAACGAATTAAATCTTGAAAAGTATGTTCCTGCTGCTGGCGGGGTCACCATGTTCACCACTAGCTGGTGCGGTTACTGCCGTAACCTCAAGCGTCTGATGGATCAGAAGGGTGTGGCGTACACCGAGGTCAATATCGAAGAGGTTGAGGGCACCGCCGAGATCGTGGAATCCGTTAACGGCGGAAACCAGACCGTGCCGACCTTGATTTTCCCAGATGGTACCGCAGCCACCAACCCACGAATCGAAGAAGTTGTCGAGCGCGTAGGCGCCTAACTTCCTAGTTGCAGTCCGCACAAAACTTTTGAAGCCTGCTACCTTCCCATCAAAGGGAGGTAGCAGGCTTCTTTAAGTTGATCGTTACGGAGCTGTTAGGCGTCGAGAAGTTCTGTATGTTCGCGATAGACCTCTAGCAACGCCAGAACGAAGTCTTCTACGGTAAGGCCCGAGACCAAGTCATCCGCGGCGCCAACGGTGGATGGATCCATGGGGATTTCCAATGCGCGATAGACCGTGTCGAGTACCGAACGCAACGGGGCAGAATCTTCAATGACAAATACGCTGCTAAATAGCCAGGCACCGGAGATCACCCGTTGAGCGGTGCCGATAAGTTTGACCGCAGAACTGGCACGCGAGCTGTCTGTAGGGACCCCATGTACCGAGTAGTCCCCAGGGCAGTACTCGCCATCAATCGGTCCCACATGGGCATCAACGTGCAGCTTCCGAAAAGCTCGGGCATAAAGATCTGCGAATACTTTAAAACGTTGTTGCTGCCCAATAATTGCTTCGGAGTGTGGTTCGATATGATCCACGATCAATGTGCCGCGGTGGTATGCAGCCGCACGTCCCCCGGCTTTGCGTACCAGTGGGGCGTAGCCAGCTGCCTGGGCTGCTTGGGCGGCACGTTCAAATCCCGGTAGCCGGATATCACGCTGCCCAAAGGCTAGCGTTGGATCAGGTCGATAAAACCTTAATAGTGGCCCCCTGGTTCCGGCCTGAACTTCTCGCAGTAGTTGCACACCACGTTCCAAGTCAGCTTCGGGATCCCCACTAGCATCCTCAAACTGATAGGACAACGGCGCGCTCGATTCGGGATTCCAAAGGGTCATGTTCCGAGTCTAATTCAGTTCGCTACACACGCCCGCCCACCGCAGCTTATCTCGACCTGCGAGAGCCGTGAAAACAATCGCCCGATTCGAATTACCCAAGGTTCTGCGTGATAATAATCTGGTGCCTCTTTCTTCCACCCCTGTGATCCTCCTCGGCGGGCCTTCCGGCTCGGGTAAGTCATACCTTGCCAACCGATTTGGCAATCCGCATCTTCCCTTGGATGAGTTCTATCGACAGATCAGCGAGGATGGACGCCCGGAAGAATTCCCACGCACCGGGTATGGCGAAATCGATTGGGATCATCCCGACACCTGGAATATGCAGGCAGCACTGAACGCGGTTGGCGAACTCCTAGTCCAAGGCCACACCATGGTGCCGAACTACTCGATCGCTACCTCCAGCTACACCGGACACCGTGAAGTGCACGGAACCGGCGGCCCGATTATCGCCGAGGGGATATTCCTGTCCGAGGTACTGGAGCCGTTGCGAGCCAAGGGCATCAATGTTCAGGCGTACTACGTCGATGAGCCAGCACTCTTGACCTCAATCCGGCGTTTTATCCGAGATGTTTCCCAGCGTCGCAAGCCGGTCCTGTTTTTATTCAAGCGCGGCTATGCCCTGTTTCGGGCGCACGGCGCAGATCGCGAAACTTACCGCGCTAAGGGCTTCACCATCATGCCGAAGGCACAGTTAAAGAAGCTCTTAGCGCAGCTCGCTGAAACCTCGCGCTAGAGCTGGCGAACAGTCAGAATCTGCTCGGCACGGCCAAAAGGTCCCGAAGTATCGTGTAACACGGTAGAGGTTAGCCCAATGCCGTCGGTACCGTAGCTTTGCTGTGCTTCTAGCCCCAGCCATTGGCCTTCAGGTTCCCTATACATGTGGATCTGTAGATCCAAATTGGGGAACATCCAGTTTCCTTTTCCAGGTTCAGCGCGTGGTGCCACGCCGTTGGCGGTATCTACTAAACCAATCAGACTGGCCAAACGCGAAGCTTGCACGCTGTCGACCAAAGCATATGGGGTGCGTAGCCAAGCGATCCCTTTACCGCGGCGGTGCCCTGGGGCGGCACGCATTTCAATGGAACGAATATAGCCACCGGGCCACTGCGCAGAGAGGTCCTGCACTTCACTTTCCTCAGGTCCTACAACCGTCGCGTCTTCGATTCCCGCGACCACGGTGGAATCAGCAGTGATGACGCGCCAAGCTCGGGCGACGATACTGGTGCGCCCCTTAGCGGTCATCTCAGCTTCAATCAGTTCAATGGTGCGCCCCGGCCTGATCATCCGAGTCGTGATTTCAAATTCACCTGCGTGAATCAACCCATGAATTTCAAAACTCAGCCGAGCGATACGCATGTCATCTCGGGGCTGAAAGTTCTCCAAAGCATGGGTCAGGATTCCCGAAGCAGGGGCCATATGCTGCTCGTGAGCGTTCCATGCGCCCTGCGTATGCCACGACGAACGATAACGACCGTCTCCCAACGTTTCAAAGTAGAAGTCGCCGTTGGCGAGGATCTTATCCAGTTCCTCTTCGAGCTGGTGTGTCATGAATCAATCTCCCGATCTACAAACTTGTGGGTCCTAGCTCACAGCCTAACCAAACTTGGACAGAGAAGTGGCTTAGCTCTCTCGCCCGTCGTCGTGGTGTGCTCTAGTCCCGGCACTATCCATCATGCTCAACACCTCGGAGACACCACCGATGGCGCGAATGACGTGCGGAGTCATGGTGTCGAATTGCGCCGCTTGCCCGGATTTCACATGGAATACCCGATCCCCCAAGGTGAGTTGAATTTCGCCTGACAGTACTGTGAACCATTCCTTACCCGGGTGCACTCGGGCTTCGGTTGGTGCGATATGTTGCTCCGGATCAAAGCGGATCTTCGTGACCACCACCCCGTTGACGGCGTCGTCATCGGAAAGCTTCCACATCGTCATACCTGGAACTGTGATGGGCTCAGGGCCAATAATTACGCCTTTCCCATCGGCTGGGGCTACCAATTCATCCAAGGTTGTACCCAATGATCTAGCAATAGGAACTAGCTGGTCTAGGGCTATACGTCTGTTCCCAGTTTCGATTCGGCTTAGCGTAGAGACGCTGAGACCTGCCCTTTTGGCCAACGAATCCAAAGACCAGCCATTGCTTTGCCGCAATGCGCGTATACGTTGTCGAATTACCGAGTCCAAATCTATTTCTTGCGTCATACGCAAAAAGATACACGATCCATGCAAGAAGTCGATAGTTTTGACCATGAACAAGTAATCACAACGCAAGGAGAACACCATGGAAAACTTTGACGTAGTCATCGTCGGCGGAGGCAGCGCAGGACTGGCAGCTTCCATAGCGCTAGGCCGCTCACGGAGGAAAGTGCTCGTGGTTGATGAAGGCAATCCCCGCAACGCCGTTTCAGCACATGCTCACAATGTTCTTGGACATGAGGGAATTAGCCCGAAGGACTTGATCGCCTTGGGTCACGCCGAAGCTGTTAACTACGGTGTCGAATTCGTTTCCGCGCACATCGAATCGGTTCAGGGCTCGATTGAAGAGGGATTCAAGATATCTACCCCATCATCGCAGTGGACCGCACGACGCATCGTTTTGGCAACAGGCGCACGCGATATCTTGCCCGAGATCCCCGGACTTCAACAAGCATGGGGCGTCTCCGCGCTACATTGCCCTTACTGTCACGGTTGGGAGGTGCGCGATCAGCAAATTGCAATCCTCGGAGTGAGTGAAATGAGCACCCATCAGGCCCTGCTTTTCAGCCAGCTCAGCGGCAAAGTCACCTTCGTCAACCACACCCCAGAAAAACTCAGTGCTGAAAATCGTGAGCTTCTAACCGCGCTCGGAATCGAGGTGATTGATTCCTCAGTGACCGGGCTAGCGGTCAACGATAGTGGTCAGGTCAGCTCGCTCAGCTTGGAAAACGGTACGGACTTTGAAGTTCAAGCTGTCGTTGTAGCGAGCCAGGTTACTGCGAACGCCTCAATTTATTTGGAGCTGGGTGGCGAACTCAGCGAAAACCCGATGGGCACGTTCATTTCAGCCGAACAAACGGGGGCCACAGGCATCCCCGGAATCTATGCTGCAGGAAACGTTGCTAGTATCGGCGCGATGATTGGCGCATCAGCTGCTGCCGGAACCATGGCCGGTGCGTTCATTAATGCTGAATTAGCCATGGAAACCGTGAAGAAAAAAATGGGACAAAACGAGGTTCAGGCTTGAACCCTCCCCTAGGGGCAGACCATACGATAACCATATGGAGTACAGCATTGGGGAATTTGCCACGTTGATGAACGTGACGGTGAAGGCGCTTCGCCACTATGAAAAAATCGGCCTACTCAAACCAGTACGGGTTGATCAGCTCACTGGATACCGAAAATATACTTCGGCCCAGTTTGGAACGGTGATGCTGATTCGTCAGTATCGCGCACTGGGACTCACCCTGGCAGGTATCAAACGTGTCATTGTTGATGACGTGGATGATGACACCTATGAGGCCATCCTGAGAAGCAGTCAACGTGTCTTGCTCGGTCGCATTTCCAAGGACTTAGAAACCTATGGAGCGCTTGCCGCGCAACTCGAGGAGCAGGACGAACTCTCAAAATTTGCAGAAATGTATAAACAAATGACCTCGGTTATTTATGATCTAGTGCCGCCTCCAACACTCATCGACTGCATGTTGCTACCGCCACCAGAAATTGAGAGTCTTGCTTCCGAGTACGGCCCGTCGCGCTCTTTACTGGCTCTACTGACTCTTCC
>NZ_NRGT01000089.1:0-2904 GCF_002332285.1 Glutamicibacter sp. BW77
ATCCATTAGAGACATAGAAGGGTCGTAGGGATACACTAAATTTATGTTTGCTGTCGTAGCAAAAACGGATGTCACTTATGAACACCGAATATCGCAATTAGATTTGAAAGAATAGAGCGCTAAATGCAATCTTCATGGATTACTCCAGAACCAACTTTAAGTAACGATGTTTCTATGATGTCTGTAAGTGACGCAACGGTGACACCCTTCAATGTTACAAACCTCGACGGTAAACGCCGAATGATTTCGGGTGCAGTTTATCAGAACGGCCGATTGCTGCCGTCATCCCAGCGGGCTAGCGGTGAAATAGTCGTATCTGAAGATCCTTCAGTCATAAATGGGCATGCCGGATTTAATTCCTTGAGTGGGCGCTGGCTCTACGGTGGACATTGGATGAATCATTTTGGACATTTCATCTCAGAATCGTTGACCACTTTGTGGCCAAGAATAGGTGATATCGACGGAATATTGTTTCACCCATTCATATTTGGCTCCACCAAGTTACAGTGGCAACATGATTTCTTGAACCAGCTAGGAATGCGCTTGCCAATCCTCATTTCACGACAAGGGTGTATCGTAGAAGAGTTAATCGTACCGCAGCGATCCGTGATTTTGAATAAATCCTGCGCTCCGCAAGCGGTCGATGTTTGGAAGAGGATCTCCGTGTCTGGAAGACCAGCTATGAAAGTATTTCTTTCCAGGTCACGCCTAGGTTCTGACCCTAGGGCGATTCAAGGCGACGTCAGACTAGATTCGTTGATGAAAGACCTTGGATTTAACATTTTCTATCCCGAAACTATCTCGATAGCAGAACAGCTCGATCTCGCAGCAAACGCTTCGATACTGGCTGGTGTTTCTGGATCTGCACTACATGTCTCCGCCTTTTCGCATGCCAAAACTAAAGTGCTAGAAATCGGCGATCAGAGGTCCCCGCGGAGGGCACTTGCCAATCAACTACTGATTGACGGAGCATCAGGCAGAAGTTCGGCTTTTGTCCCACTGGTCACTGACCATGAAGGTAGAGACATAAAGCGGACTGCGGCCCTGATGGAAGGTTTACTCTAAATTATAGACGATTATGGTATTTAGCGCTCTCAGAGCCTTCAATATTGCGATTCAGCACCACTATCTCGTGATTCCAGCAAGGGCGTCTGCAAAGCCGGCGAGCGAACATGAACCCAACCATAGCTAACACCGTCGCCGGCTGATTCCGAAACCTCCTCCTCGCCCTCGCAAATTTCCGGTGACCACACTGCTTCAACAAGGTAACGGCCCTCCTCCGGAAGGTCACCGTCACCTGCGGTGCGACAACCCTCCTCACTTGTGACCTATCCTCGTTCCACGTCGCCTCCCGGAGCCAACGCAACCTGTTCTCAATGCCCCAGCGACCACGGATCAGCCCACCAACGTCCGCAGGGCCCGCCAAGTGGGTCGGCAAAGAGTCAATGCATGCACCGTCTCCGTACGCCACTTCGTTGATCCTGTCGCCGGGGACTTGCGAGTCACCTGTAAGGCTTGAGCTGCGTGAGGGAAACTGATCCCTGTCCACACGCTCACACGCTTGATGGCTGAATGCGGCTAGTCGGTACCGCAAGTCCGGCCACCTGGTATGTCCTCTCTCAGAACATCGCTTACACCCTGACTCACAACATCGCTTACAGGATGTATCAGCACATCGCTGACAGGTAGCAAGACATGCTGGCAGGCCCGTTCTGGTCAGCGATCAATTTGATAATTAAACGGGTCAAATTCATTATCGGCGTCGATACGCCGCCAAATCATCGAGTTCGATCCGGGCCTGCCAGACTCCTTGAGTATCTCGCAGTTCTGCAAGGATCTGGGAATCAGCAGACCCTCCTACTACAAAGTCAAAGAGCGATTCGTTGCCGAAGGGAACAAAGCGCTCAACCCGCACTCCAGAGCCCCGAAAACAGGCCGGCGCATCTACAGCGACCAAACCAAAACCACGGTCCTACGCATCCGCAAGCGTCTGGCCAAGGACGGGTGGGACAACGGGCCCTTATCTATCTGGTTCGAAAGCCTTGATACTCAGGAGTTCGGTGAGCTACGCCCCTCGGTGGCCACGATCGGCAGGATCCTTGCCGAGGCAGGAGTGACCAAGCGAAACCCGCGCAAACGCCCCCGTAAATCATGGCTGCGCTTCGCCCGTTCGCATCCGATGGAAATGTGGCAGATCGACGGACTGGAATATCGATTGTTCGACCAGGACGCGACCAAGGCGATGATCTATCAGCTCATTGATGACGGCTCCCGATTCGATGTGGGTACGCGGTGCTTTGAGCAAATGGAGAACGCGCAAGATGCGATGGAAACGCTCAAGGCAGCGTTCGCGGAGTATGGGGTGCCGCAACAACTTCTCAGCGACAATGGTGGTGCTTTCAATCTTTCTCGGCAGGGCCTGGAGAACCAGACTGAAATATTCTTGGCTAGCGTGGGCTGCGAAGCGATTACGGGCCGGTTCAGCCATCCGCAAACTCAAGGCAAGAACGAACGCAGCCATAATACCTTGACCCGGTTCCTCGACGCGCATGCACCACATAACCTGACGGAGCTTTCCACGTTGTTGGAGCAGTATCGGAATCACTATAACCACCGTCGGCGCCACCAGGCGCTGAAAGTAGGGCACACGTACCTGACCCCGGCCCAGGCGTGGGAAGCCGGTGATCATCGAGGTTCGGATGGCGTGGCCATCGATATTGCCCGGCTACAGGCCAAAGCCCAGTCGTACTTGGACAAGGCTCTGGCTGCGAAGGCGGATTTGGTTCCGGGGGACGTAGTGGATGATGGGCTTCAGGCGTTGGGGCGTACGAAGGTTGAAAACTACACCGGTAGCCCCAGCCTACTGACGGTGGGGTTAGCCTTGATTAGTGGACAGCCGAACAA
>NZ_NRGT01000090.1:0-52234 GCF_002332285.1 Glutamicibacter sp. BW77
ACTCTTATTCCTGAAGAGCCTGTAAAGGTTGGCAGCTCAATAGTCTCCGATTCCTCGGTACTCACTCCTAGGTGTTGGCGTTATTTGCTGTGCCTCAAGGTGAAATACCGAGCACGAATTTCTCTGAAACGACATCAAACCTCCCCCTCAATAGATGCTTTAGAATTCCAAAAAATGAATAACTGATAAACTCAAGGGTGGAGTCCCTTGAACAGGACAAGTTTTCCCTCGGCATGTGAACGTTTTCTATGCGTGACTGGTCGACTGGTTTAGAGCATTTTTGTTGAATTGCGCGACGCTGACGAACTCGATTGTTGGTTCGATTCTCGGCGCGCAACTGATATAAGGCTTAGATAGCCGGAGAGGTACGTTTGACTCAACGCGTCGCCATCATTGGAGCAGGACCCAGCGGCATTGCCCAGCTGCGGGCATTCGATTCTGCCAAGAAATCCGGGCGAGAGATCCCTGAGATCGTCTGCTTTGAAAAGCAAGACGACTGGGGAGGCCAGTGGAATTACAACTGGCGTAGCGGCATCGACAAGTACGGCGAACCAGTACATTCGAGCATGTACCGCAACCTTTGGTCTAACGGCCCCAAAGAAGCCCTAGAATTCGCCGAGTACACATTTGATGAGCATTTTGGCCGCCCAATTTCTTCCTACCCACCACGTGCAGTGCTGTGGGATTACATCAATGGTCGCGCCGAGAAGTCCGATGTTAAAAAGCACGTTCGCTTCGCTACTGTGGTGCGTTGGGTTGATTTTGACGAGAGCACCAACCTATTTACTGTCACCACCGAAGATCTCAAGACCGGGCAAACGGAAACTTCCGAATTCGATCACGTCATTGTGGGCTCCGGACACTTCAGTTTCCCTAACGTCCCAGATTTTAAGGGCATTGAAACGTTCCCTGGCGAGCTTATGCATGCCCACGATTTCCGCGGAGCTGAACGCTTAGCAGATAAAGATGTTCTGCTGATCGGAGCAAGTTATTCGGCTGAAGACATTGGTGTCCAATCATTCAAAATGGGCGCACGCTCAGTCACGTATAGCTACCGCTCAGGTCCTATGGGGTTCGACTGGCCAGAAGGCATTGAGGAACTCCCCCTCATTGACCGCTTCGAAGGTTCAACCGCGTACTTCAGCAACGGCATGTCCCGCTCATTTGATACGGTCATCCTGTGCACCGGATACTTGCACCACTATCCATTCTTGCCCTCTGACCTGGCATTGGATTCACCAAACAACGTTTACCCGGATACTTTGTACCGCGGTGTTGTTTCTGAAAACAACGACAGCCTGTACTACCTTGGTGCTCAAGATCAGTGGTTCACCTTTAATATGTTTGATGCCCAGGCTTGGTACGTTCGCGATCTAATTTTGGGTGAGCTAACCATCCCTTCGCCGAGCGAACAACGCGAAAGCATCGATGCATGGCTTGAACGTTTTAACGCTATCGAAACAGCAGAAGACGAAGTGAAATTCCAGGCCGACTACATACGGGATCTCATTGAACTGACGGACTACCCGATGTTTGATTTGGATGAGGTCACCCGAACCTTTATGGCTTGGAAAACGGATAAGAAGAAAAATATCCTGACCTACCGCGACAAGGTTTATCGTTCAGTGATGACCGGTACGATGGCAGACAAGCACCACACTCCATGGCTCAGCGAACTGGATGACAGCATGGAACGCTACGTTTCCGCTGCCCCGCGAGAAAAACTCGAAGATCTCGCCTCCAACGAGCACTCCAAGTCGAGCAAGGCATAGCTAAATCTTGACCTTGCAGCTTTAGCCTTGACCGCATAGTGGCCTTGCACCGAGTACCTAGTGCAAGGCCACAGCCATGTCTAGAACTTTATTCGCCTCAGATACACCGAGCCTGCTTTAGTCCTGATGACGTGTTTAATGGCTAGTTACTCCACGAGTACCGGCGTTCAGGCCGGCCTACTCCTCCATAACGCAGATTGACCTGTGCAAGATTTTCATCGGCCAGGTACTCCAGATACCGGCGAGCGCTCACCCGTGAGGTGCCGAGTTTTTCTGCAGTTTCTGTGGCGGAAATGGGTTGTACCGCCTCTTTGACGATGTTTTCTACCAGTGTCATAGTCTCGGCGCTGCATCCCTTGGGCAGTGGACGGCGATTTTGTCCGCTGAGTCCAAAGAGCCGATTGACGTCTGCTTGTTGCAGTTCTTGATCGGCTTGATGCAATGGCTGATATGTTTTCAGATAATGTTCGAGTCGTTCATGTAGGTCTTCGCGGGAGAACGGCTTCATCAGGTAGTGCACGATTCCGCCACGCAGCGCCCGTCGCACGGTGTCCATTTCGCGTGCCGCGCTGATGACTAGAACGTCGAGGTCTGGCTGAATGTCGCGCAAGCGTTGCAACAGGTCTAGGCCGTTCATGTCTGGCAGGTGGATATCGAGCAAGACGAGGTCCGGTGACAACGCAGTGGCTGCTATTAGTGCGTCTTTGGCCGAGTGAGCTACTCCCACCACGGAGAATCCTGGCTCGTTGTTGACGAACCCGGAGTGAACCTTGGCGACCATGAAGTCATCATCAATCACCAGTACTTTGATCACGAGTTGTTTCCTACTTCCTGAGTGTGGCGGTGAATTGCGCGCCACCAGCGTTGATGGCTTGCACGTCCCCTGCGCGCCGCCGGCAGACTAGCCTGGTTAGCGCCAGTCCAAAACCTCTTCCGCCGGATACTGTGGTGTCTTTGGTTGAGAATCCTTGAGTAAAGATCTCATTGATTGCCGCGTCATCTATCCCGGATCCATTATCGCTTACCTGAACGATTACGTGGGTTTCGGATTCTTCGATGCGTAGCTCGATGTGCGGTTGAGTCACTGCTGATACCGCATCCATCGCGTTATCTACGAGGTTGCCGATGACCGTGGTGAGGTCTCGTGCTAGTTGCTCATCATTACGTCCAAGATGTGAATTCTCGGCGACGCTTAGCTTGATCCCCCGTTCCGTCGCCACACTGGCCTTGGCGATCAATAGCGCAGCAATGGTCGGCTCGTTGATCCTGGCCGCAACATCTTCAAATAGTTTGCTTCGGCTGAAGCTCACCCCATCAATGAAACCCACTACTTCATCATATTCACCTAGCTGGATCAGCCCCGAGATGGCATGTAGCTGGTTGGCAAATTCGTGGGTCTGTGCCCGCAACATGTCCGAGGTTGCCTTACTGTCGCCTAATTCTTGTTCTAGGAGAGTTAGCTCGGTTCGGTCACGAAAGGTGGTGACCGATCCGAGGTCGCGTCCGGCGACAGCCACCGGCATTCGATTGAAGACAAGGACTTTCTCGGCCACGAGGAATTGACGATCGGGGTGATTCTGCTTGGTGGTTAGTGCACGGGTCACCTGCGGTGCGACCTTTAGCTGTTCCAGTGTTTGGCCTACACAGTCATTGGGTAGCTGCAGTAGTTCAATAGCAATGTCGTTGGCCAGCATCACTCGTTGGTCGGGGGAAACGGAGACGATTCCTTCTTTGACCCCGTGTAGCAGGGCTTCGCGGTGCTCAAAGAGTTCTGAGATTTCCCGAGGTTCCATGCCACGAGTTTGACGTTTAACTCGTCTGGAGAGAAGTACGGAGCCGACCGTTCCCAAAAGCACGGACACCAAGAGCGTAAATAGGGCGCTGGGTGCGATCTCGCGGATCACCGCTTGCGTTGAAGGATATTTTTGTCCGGCACTGACAATGCCCACCATTATCCCCTCATCGTCTAGAACCGGAACTTGTGCGATCAGCACATGATTTCCGTTGCGCCAGATATCTCCGGTCCACCCTCGACCTTCTATTACCTGAGATTGCGGATGAAGAATTGAGGTTCCTACATCGTCAGGGAAACTAGAGGTGATCACTTCGCCTTGCGGGTCAGCAACGGTGACGAATTGCAGTCCAGAGGTGCTTCGTACCGATTCCGCCATGGCTGGCAGCGCTGAGCCCATTTCTGGTTCGGCGCCCGGAAGCATGATGCGCATCAGTGGGTTAGCGGCCAGTGATTCTGCTGCTGCTGCAAGACTGCGTCTACCTTCTTCTTGCTCAAAATTATTTGTTGCTTGAGTTGTGGAAACCACTACGACACCGGTAAGTACCACGGCAATGATCAGCAGCTGTAGGACGAGGTACTGCGCTGCCAGCGAGATTCGATTGGGAAACATTTTGCCGAACCATGCCTTGATCGCCCGCACTGCCCCACCTCTTGCCTACCGTTTTGTTATCACCGAACATTTCATTGTCACGGGTGCACCCATGCAACTGGCAACTTTACCGACAATTTACATGAAGCAGATCACGTTTTTTGGTTACACAATGAACAGTATTTTCTTTGCGTACGCAAGAGTGACCTGCTTCACTCTTGCACTTAGGGTTGAACTATTCGCACCCGATGAAAGCAAAGAGGCTGAATCAATGAAAACCTTCAAATCCATGCGTGTCATGGCAGCAGTTGCCGCTGCAGCAGCGCTGGCCCTAACCGGCTGTGGCGTCACAAGCTCCGGTTCCGACTCCGATTCCAGCACTTCCCCCAGCGCCGAGAGCGGCCCGCTGAAGGATCTGCGCATCATGGTTCCTAATACTCCCGGCGGCGGTTACGACACCACCGCTCGTGTGGCGGCCAAGGTCATGGACGATGCTGACATCGCAGCAAACCTGGAAGTCTTCAACCTTGCCGGTGCTGGCGGCACCGTAGGTCTTGCACGACTGGTCAATGAAAAGGGCAATGGAGATCTGGCCATGTTGATGGGGCTTGGCGTAGTGGGCGCTAGCTACACCAATGAATCAGATGCCAAACTCACCGAGACCACCCCGATTGCCAAGCTCATCGAAGAGCCAGGCGCCATCATGGTCTCCAAGGATTCCCCATACAAGACCATTGATGACCTAGTAGCTGCCTGGAAGAAAGATCCAGGAAAGCTCTCGGTCGGTGGCGGCTCCTCACCAGGCGGTCCGGATCACCTGTTGCCAATGCAGCTAGCAGAAGCAGTGGGCATCGATCCTAAGCAGGTGAACTTCGTTTCCTACGACGGCGGTGGCGATCTTCTTCCAGCCATCTTGGGCAACAAGCTCGCATTCGCAGCCTCCGGCGCTGGCGAATACATGCAGCAGATCGAAGAGGGCTCGGTTCGCGTGCTGGCTACCAGTGGCGGCAAGCGTCTCGAAGGTGTGGATTCTCCAACTCTGAAGGAATCCAACATTGATCTAATCTTCTCCAACTGGCGCGGACTAGTAGCCCCACCGGAGATCTCAGATGCTGATAAGGCGAAGTGGACCGATGCCATCACCAAGATGCACGAGTCCGCGGAGTGGAAGGAAGCATTGAAGACCAACGGTTGGACCGATGCGTTCATGACCGGTGACGATTTCTCAGCATTCCTTACCGGGCAGGATGAGCGCGTAGCAAACGTACTCAAGACCCTGGGTCTGGCGTGAGCGAAGTAACCACAGTGAAGAAGAAGCGCGTCGAACTCCTGTTCGCCGCGTTTCTTTTTCTGGTGGGAATCATTGTGTTCGTTGATGCGTCGCAACTTCATGTGACGTACTCCCAAGCCGATGTGGTGGGCCCTAAGGCTCTGCCCTACGCGGTCTCTGGGATTCTGGTTCTGTCATCTATTGCCCTGGCCATCACCGTTCTCCGCGGAAACCTGGCGGAGGGCGAAGAAGGCGAAGACGTTGATCTGAGCCAGCCCTCAGACTGGAAGGTTCTTCTCCCACTGCTGGCAGCATTTGTGATCAATATTTTATTGATCAACACCGCCGGCTGGGTTATCTCGGGAACGATCTTGTTCTTTGGCTCAGCAGTGGCATTGGGAAGTCGCCGATATGTACTGACGGCCCTGATCTCCATAGCTATGGCTTTTGGTACGTTCTACGGCTTCTATCTAGGTTTGGGAATCAAACTTCCAGCCGGAATTCTCTCGGGGGTGCTGTAAATGGAAACTCTTAGTCTCCTCATGGATGGCTTCGCCTCAGCACTAACACCTATCAACTTGTTGTTCGCGCTCGTTGGCGTGATCCTCGGTACCGCGGTGGGTGTCTTGCCAGGTATTGGCCCGGCTATGGCAGTTGCGCTGTTGCTTCCTGTCACCTACGGCATGGAAACTTCCAGTGCCCTGATCATGTTTGCCGGTATTTACTACGGTGGCATGTACGGTGGCTCGACCACCTCGATCCTGCTCAACACTCCGGGTGAGTCTTCAACGGTGATCACCGCCATAGAGGGCCACAAGATGGCCAAGAACGGTCGCGCAGCCCAAGCGCTAGCTACCGCCGCCATTGGGTCATTCGTTGCAGGCACCATCGGCACCGCGCTGTTGGTCGGTTTCGCACCGATCGTGGTGAAGTTTGCAGTTAGCCTTGGCGCACCAAGTTACTTCGCCATCATGGTCCTCGCATTGATTACCGTGACCGCAGTGCTCGGTTCCTCAAAAATCCGTGGTTTCGCTGCCCTGGGTCTTGGTCTGGCCATTGGTTTGGTTGGCATGGATCCGGTTTCCGGACAGAGCCGTCTGACCTTCGGCTTTGCACCTTTGGTTGATGGTTTAGATATCGTAGTGGTCGCCGTAGCTATTTTTGCCATCGGCGAGGCACTCTGGATTGCCGCTCACCTACGCAGCAATCCATCACGCACCATTCCAGTGGGCCGTCCTTGGATGGGTAAGGAAGACTGGAAGCGTTCGTGGAAGCCTTGGCTGCGCGGCACCGCGTATGGATTCCCGTTCGGCGCACTTCCTGCAGGTGGCGCAGAAGTACCCACCTTCTTGTCCTATGTGACGGAAAAGAAGCTTTCAAAGCACCCTGAAGAATTCGGTCATGGTGCAATCGAAGGGGTTGCAGGTCCTGAAGCTGCCAACAATGCCTCAGCTGCCGGTACGCTCACTCCGATGCTTGCGCTTGGTCTACCAACCAACGCCACTGCTGCAGTAATGCTGGCTTTCCTGACTATGAAGGGCATTCAGCCAGGTCCACTGCTCTTTGAAAATGAGCCGGCCTTGGTTTGGACCTTGATTGCCAGCTTATTTATTGGCAACACCTTGCTGTTGCTGATCAACTTGCCGTTGGCGCCAGTCTGGGCCAAGCTGTTAAAGATCCCGCGTCCGTTCTTGTACGCAGGTATCTTGTTCTTCGCCACCTTGGGCGCGTTCTCTGTCAATATGCAGACCGCAGACCTATGGCTGTTGCTGTTGATCGGTATTCTCGGCTTTGCACTTCGCCGTTTCGGTCTGCCGATTCTTCCACTGATCCTCGGTGTGATTATTGGTCCAATGGCCGAGCAGCAACTGCGTAAATCATTCCAGCTTAGTGCCGGTGAGGTTTCAGGCCTGTGGAGCGAACCAGTAGCAGTAACGGTGTACATCATTATTGCCATTCTGTTGCTCGTCCCATTGATCCTCGCGTTCCTTCGCAAATCACGTGGTGGCTCTTCAGAGCTCACCGCGGGCCTCGCATCAGGTGGAATGATCAGTGAAGACGAACTGGACAAAGTCGAATCTCAGCAGCCATCGAGCGGACGCCATTCGACCGAAGATGATCTGGATGGAAAGGACAAGCCATGACAGTTGTTGTTGGATATCTGCCCACTCCACAAGGAGAAGCAGCGTTAGAGCAGGCAATCGTCGAAGCGCAACGTGCGAAGGTAAAGCTTGTGGTGGTGAACTCCTCCAAAGGTGATGCACTAGTTGATGATCGACTGATCGATGCCCGAGAATTTCACCTCCTCGAAGAACGGCTTACCTCGGCGGGGTTAGATTTCTGGATCGAACGCTCCGCACAAGGTCACGATGCTGCAGACGAGGTATTACGAGTTGCCCAAGCACAACGAGCCCAACTCATCGTGATTGGTTTGCGAAAACGAACCACGGTAGGAAAATTCATCATGGGTAGCACCGCGCAACGCATCCTGATGCAGGCAGGTTGTTCGGTCCTCTCAGTGAAGGCCGACGGCACCTGGTAGAGATAATGAAAACTGAAGCCGGGTGTGCAAGAGATTCTCTTGCACCCGGCTTCAGCATTTTATTGCTAAATACCGCTTACCACTATTGCTTGTAAGGGTTCTCAGGTGGGGTTTGGCCACCTTCTGGATTCTGACGATTCACCGGACGTGTCGGATCCGCCTGAGCCGCGGGGCGAACCTGTGGGTTCGTTGGTCCTGCTGGGTGTGGAGGGACTTCGCCGAATTGCTGTTCACTCGGAGGAGTGCCACCCGCCAAACGCACAAGCTCAGAGGTGTTCTCTGCAGTTCGGATCTGCGCGATAAGCGATTCCAAGCTTGCACGTGCCAACGCGAGGTAAATCAGCGTAAATAGTGGGCCAAGAATGAGTAGCACCAAGATGCCAAACATGACGCTCTCGGTGAAGGCCAAGACCGTGAAACTGATGTAGCCCACTGCCAACATGATCATGATCAGGATGTAGACAATCTTGATGATGGACGGCGTGACAAATTTGCGGAAACCAAAATCGAATAGTGCTTTCAATGTTCAATCCTCTTTCTCTTGGGGATGCGACTGATCTGTTCGAGGCTATCGTTAACCAAGGAGAATATCCTGAAACATGACAAACTATTTTCAGTTGAACCGAAAGAACGGAAATTTAACTACAAGGTTCAATCAACTACTGGAATGATCCTCTACATATCTCAGTACCCAAGTAAACTTGCCGCAACATGAAAGCATTGCATACAAGAGGAATTAGGCTTCCAGAATGAATCGCGAAATTTCCTGACGCTTGTCGTAAATCGCCTGACGATTATCGGCGTTCGAGTACTTGAAGTCCATGATTCGTCCGATCACATGCCACAGTTCCGTTGTAGGGATATAGCTGTCTGTGGAAATAGGGGCTCGAAGGTTTGGGTCCCAGTAGCCAAAGTTTTTAAGAACCTCAGATACATGAACGAACTCTTTCGCCTCCGTTGTAGCTTTCGTATATCTGTCCAAGTTATAGCCACCGGCGCAGAGTACCCACTCCGAAAATGTCGCATCAACTTCTACGTCCTTCGTTACCACAGAGCGCAGTTCATTGAGGATATAGCGAACCATCGCCAGTGGATCTTGGAGCAGCGAAGAGCCAAGCTTTGTAGCGATGAGTTTACCCTTGTACTTTCGGATCAATCGAAGCTTAATAACTACGTCGCGCATGATTGAAATGGTGGGCAGATCAACTTCCCGTTTCACCTTGCCTCGTTCGTAATCGATCCCGTTCAATTCGCAATGAGTCATCAACTCGGCAATCATTGCTGGGGGCATCCAACCGGCTTTGGTCAGGGTGATACCTTGATCCGTGCACATTTCAACCAGGGCAGTAAAAGGCTGGAGAAGCTCAACAAACCATTCCGGAATTTGTTCGCCGGTAGGCTCGAGTCCAATGTGGCAATGCGCGAATACTAAGGACAAATACTGCCGAATTCCCTCGTGAAATCGGGCGGTCCATTGCCCGGCCGCGTTAGCGCCGGTGAAACCGTTAGCAAGAAGTTCCAGGCGCGCGTTAGCAAAATCGATGTCGAAGGTATCTGGATCAAACGCTTTCCAAGGTCCCCCTCTCCACTCCATCCAATCCACGGTGTCTTCGTCTTCGTCGCTACGTTCTGTGGAGCGATATATCTCTAGCTTGTTAGACCAGCCGCCAAGTCCCCCGCTGTCTTCCAAAGGAGCGCGCAACTGACCTTCCAGAACTTTATATTTAGAGTCTTCAGGCTTCGTCTCGCGTCGAGACTCAACAGTGATTCGATGGATCCAGCCATCACCAAAATCGTATTCAAAATAGAGTTCGTCATTTGCGACCCGCAGAGCCTGACCTAGTGTGGTGTCTTCTAAAGACTCTCCGTCGCCGCTCTCAGCGCGCATCTGTTCGTCATACCATTTGATGGCCGACTTCGAACCGAGTTCAGTGTAAGGACTGAGGTTCGTAAAAGCCTGCAGATGAGCATGCTCCCACCCCATAGCAATTTGCACCGCTAACCCGACTTCGTCAAGTGCAACGCTGTCTTCGATCTCAAGTCTGCGCCAAATTACTGGTTCTGAGCCGACCAACTCAATTCGAAGGGTCAATATTTTGTGAAGGGTAAGAACATTACTCATGAAACGAGTCTAGAGGCCGTGGCGGCCTAATACATAGGTGCGAGTCATGGCCTCGAGAAACCGCTGACGTGCTAGGCAAAGCTCTGTAGCTGGCAGCCCTCGAACAATTGAGAATTAGGGACGGCACCGGTAAGTGTCCAGACAGCGCCACCTACCCGAACGCTTAGCGACCAATCAAATTCGTTGCTTACTGCGAATAGTTTTGTGCCGCACGTTGTGCAATGCCCGAAATGTGCTCTTCCATCGCAATACGCGCTGCCGAAGAATCGTTCAGCTTAATCGCTTCAATAATTCGGTCGTGTTCAGTGATAGTTGACTCGCCGCTCATAGATTTCTGAACCACTAGCCGGAATCTTTGGATGTGTCCTTCTATCGCGGAATAGGCTCGGAGAAGAAACTCATTATCTGCTGCTTCGGCGATTTTCCTGTGGAATTGTTCGTCCATCTTCAGATAAGCACGATAGTCCACGAAGCTCTCGCCACCGCGAGCAAGATTCAACGCTGTGTTACATGCCTCAAGTTCACTGACTAACGCGGCACTCTGATTCTCGCAGGCCAGTGCGGCAAGCCCCGGCTCAAGCATTGTGCGAGCTTCATTTATTTTTTCCACGTCAGTTGCTGAGGGTTCCGGCGCCACCCGATATCCACGCAAGGCCTCACGCCGCACCATTCCGGTGCTTTCCAAACGGGCTAATGCTTCCCGCACCGGCGTGGACGATACTTGGAACTTTTTAGCCAGCCCGTCGATATTCAGTTGCGACCCAGTAGAGATTTTATCGTCAAGCAGAAGCGCCAGTATGGCATCAAATACCTGGTCCGCGAGCATATGGCGGGCGGCGATCAGTGGCGTCGTCTCTTCCGACGGCAATGCATTCATGACGAAATCCTATCTAACCTACGTTTTCTCGTTACGCTCTGTTGCCAATGCTCCACAGCGATTTATAAGACACCTCGCTATTGATTCAGAATCGTGCACGATGTACGGTACAGGATATCGGACAATTAGGTGATTAAGGTCACTTACGGTTTTCCTGGATGGATTCTCATGATCATCTCCATCCTCCGCACTTCCTCGCACGCGTCCCCGTTTCATAACAGATAAGGCACGAACATGCGCTCGCAATTCAAGATCACATCTTTGGCACTAACTGGCCTGCTTGCTCTCGCCCTGACAAGCTGCTCAAATCCAGAAGTGCCGTCGGGACAGTCAGCCGAATCACCGGCCGCCGATGAGGCAATTCAAGTCGAGGTAAACCAAGCCGCACACGATGCACTTCCGACCAAGTTCAAGGACAATGGCAAGCTTGTCGTGACGATGAGCGAAAGTTCCCCACCGCTGCATTTCATCGCAGATGATGGAAGCACCGTTGTTGGTGTTGATGCCGATTTAGCTCAATCCCTTGGTGAAGCCATGGGCGTTGATCTAACCATTGAAAGTGGCACGTTCGATGCAATCATCCCCGGGGTTTCGGCAGGAAAATTCGATCTCGTCGTTTCACAAATGTCTCCATCAAAAGATCGCATGAAGGTACTGGACTTCGTGGATTACTACCAGTCCGGTAGCGGTATCGGAGTAAGCCCGGGAAACCCCAAAGATCTGAACGTTGACGAATTGTGCGGTGTCAAGGTCGGCGTGCTCAAGGGGTCTTTCCAAGATCTCAAACGCGTGCCTGAAGCGTCCGAAAAGTGCGTTGCAGATTCCAAGCCAGCTATTGACGTGATGACTTACCCGGACATGCAGGCACCAATACTCGCCTTAACCTCCGGACGCATTGAAGCCGTCTATGTTGACGGCCCCACCCTTGGTTATGCCATCCAGCAGGGAGGCGAAGTTGAGCTCTTGGGCGAGAAGAACGTTTCACCGGTCAGCATAGCTTTCGCCAAGGGCTCCGGCCTTGAAGAATCCGTGCAGCTAGGCCTTAAATCGTTGGAGGAAAGCGGACGTTACCAGCAGATTCTCGATGGATGGGGCGTAGGCAACGGCGCAATCAGTGACTTCGCGTTCAATAAGGCCCAGTAGGTTTTCATGACCAGTATTTCGAGAAAATCCGATTCCACTGGGCCAGCAGCCGATAGCACACACCACGAACTACTGATGACCAGGCCGCGAGAAAGCCACAAAATGATGTGGCTTACCGCAGCGGTGGTGCTTGTCGCGGTAGCGCTGGTGGCCTACTCCCTCATTACCAACCCACGGTATGAATGGGATGTCGTCTTCAGCTGGTTCCTCTCCGAGCGGCTCTTTTCAGGACTAATCAACACACTGATCCTGACTGCCATCTCCATGGTTGTTGGTATTGTGACCGGCGTGCTCCTGGCGTTGGCGCGATTGGCACCGAATTATGTCGTAGCCTCAGTCGCAGCATTCATGATTTGGTTCTTCCGCGGCGTTCCAGTCTTCGTCCAGCTGTTGTTTTGGGGATTCATAGCAGCGATCTATCCTCGGATCGAGATGGGAATTCCCTTCGGTCCGGAGTTCTTCTCCATTGACGCCAACACTCTAATCACTCCGTTCCTCGCAGCAATTCTCGGACTTGGCCTCAACGAAGGCGCCTACATGTCCGAAATCGTTCGCGCTGGGCTGCTCAGCGTACACAAGGGACAGACGGAAGCAGCCAAGGCACTGGGTATGAAGCGCGGACTCATCCTATGGCGCGTTGTATTGCCCCAAGCAATGAAGATCATCATCCCGCCCACGGGAAACCAGACGATTTCCATGCTCAAAACAACTTCATTAGTCAGCGTCTTGGCTTTCCCAGAACTGTTGTATTCAGCGCAGATGGTCTATAGCTCGAATTACAAAACTATCCCATTGCTCATCGCCGCCAGTCTTTGGTACCTAGCAGTGACCAGCATCCTCAGCCTAGGTCAGTTCTATATTGAGCGGCATTTCAATCGAGGCTCGGGCAATAGGGCACCGCAGAAACTGTCTACCCTGTTCAACCCGCTGAAACGATCGCAGCCACCTGTTCAGAAAGCTCAGTTATGAATGACGTTATCGCCGAGGCCTTCGAAGTCCAGAAGCATTTTGGGCAGCTAGAGGTACTCAAAGGAATCAGTCTCACCGTAAAACGTGGCGAGGTCACGTGCATCCTGGGACCTTCCGGCTCGGGAAAATCCACGTTCTTGCGTTGCATCAACCAGTTGGAAACCCTAGATGGTGGCTACATCATGGTTGAAGGCCAGCCCATCGGGGTAAAGATCAAGAACGGTAATTTGCACAAGCAAAACGAAAAAGAAATTGCCAAGTCACGCGAAAACATTGGCATGGTATTCCAGAGTTTTAATCTCTTCCCCCATATGACCGTTCTCGAAAATATCTGTGAAGCGCCGCTCCGAGTCAAAAGAGAGAGCCGCAAGGTGGTTCTGGATAGGGCCAACGAACTTCTGGCACGTGTCGGGTTATCCGAGAAGGCCGACGTTTATCCGGTCGCGCTTTCAGGCGGACAGCAACAGCGTGTAGCCATAGCACGTGCTCTGGCGATGGAACCGAAGCTCATGCTGTTTGACGAGCCAACGTCCGCATTGGACCCAGAACTCGTTGGCGAAGTCCTCGACGTCATGCGTGATCTCGCTAAAGCCGGCATGACCATGATCGTGGTGACCCACGAGATCGGGTTCGCCCGCGAAGTTGGTGACAACCTCGTTTTCATGGACGGCGGTTACGTACTCGAGCAGGGTGCCCCTCGCGAAGTCTTGAGCAATCCTCAGCATGAACGCACGCAGCAATTCCTCGCCAAAGTCCTCTAACTACAGCCCCCTATCGGAGTATTCACACCATGCGCAATAAATGGATCGTCAGCATCGATGACTACCGCAAAGCGTCACGTTGGCACCTCCCAAAAATGATCACCGATTATCTGGACGGCGGCGCCTTGGACGAGATCACCATGCGCGCCAATCGAGACAGCCTGGATGCACTCAAGCTCAGGCAACGCTCGATGGTTGACTTGAGTAATTTAGCCACTGACACCACAGTCCTAGGCCAATCTGTCGCATTGCCCTTGATCGTGGCACCCATGGGTATGTTGACCATCTTCCACCCAGGTTCAGACCCCGCGGTGGCTCGTGCCGCGGTTGCTGCGGGGTCCATCTTCATTCACAGCGCCTGGGCCGGATGCTCCCTGGAAGAAGTTGCTCCATTTGCTGGAGACAAGCTCTGGGCACAAGTTGCTTTCTGGAAAGACCCTGCCGAAACAGAAAGCTACATCCAACGGGCTAGAAAGGTCGGAGTCAAAACACTCGTTGTGGCCGGCGACGTCGGTTCCGCGAGCAAACGTGAACGAGATTTGCACCATGGGCTGTCTATGCCACCTAAGCCACCGGTCATTGATTACTTCACGACAGCGATGCGCCCTCAGTGGATTTATCGGTGGCTGACCGGGCGAAAAATGACCTATGGAAACTACGCCATCGGCGGCAAAGCGCTACGCATGAATCAGATGAATCAATGGATGGCTAACAACAAGAATTCGAGTGCTAGCTGGGACGACTTCGCAAAGCTACGTCAGCAGTGGGATGGCAAGCTGGTCATCAAGGGCATCATGGATGCCGAAGATGCCGCAAGAGCAGTAGCCGAAGGCGCCGATGGTGTGTTTATCTCAAATCATGGTGGCCGTCAGTTCGATGCCCAGCCGGCCACCATTGACGTCTTACCTTCAATCGTCGAGGCTGTTGACGGAAAAGCCGAGGTATATCTTGATGGTGGGATCCGCCGCGGACACGATATCGTCAAGGCCGTCGGATTGGGTGCCACCGCGGTGATGGCTGGGCGCCCCTTTGCCTACGCGCTGGCTACTGGTGGTGAGCCTGCTGTCGCGAAGGCATTCAAGATCCTGCACGACGAGTTCAAGGGGGCGATGGGCTTCGTTGGAAAAACCAACGTAGCTTCAATTGACGAGTCGGTCTTCGCCTTGCCCAGTCGAGTCAACGACTACGTTTAGCCGTCGTTGTAATAACACCTCAGCAGTGGCTCAATGACGAAGTCATGGATTGGCTGTGCGAGTGGGGTCTCGGAGTCGAGCCGTATGCCAGCATTGTGCTCGATGATAATGCGCTGTGCAATCTTTTGAAGCGCAAAGCTATCTCACCTGCGTTGCATTGGCTGCAATAGTAGATATCGAACCGTTGCCAGCTCAGCGGCTGCATGCCTACTAGTTGGAGGTGAAGGATCAACAAAGTTGAGCAGATTCGGATCGCTGTTGATATCGATTCTAGAAGTTGCCACAAGGCGTCCCGTAGGCATACCGAGCCCCGTACTCAGTTACTCGGGCAAACGAACGGTTTCTGTTGTTGCAGCAACCTCTAGAAACTACTTCCTTGCCTGCCTAGGCCTTGTTAATAGCTTCCTTCAGCGAAGCAAGGATCAGCGCCACCGAGGAAGGGTTAGCGTTTGGTCCCATCAGACCGATACGCCATACGGTGTTCGCATACTGTCCAACGCCACCACCGATTTCGATGTTGAAACGCTCCAGCAAGTAAGCGCGGACCTTCGCCGAGTCCACACCTTCGGGAACCTTCACTGTAGTCAGCTGTGGCAGGCGGTAACCCTCGGCTGCAAACAGCTCCAAGCCCATCGCTTCGATACCGTCCTGCAATGATTTGCCCGCTTCTTGGTGCCGCTTGGTAACCGCATCCAATCCTTCGGCGAGAATTCGATCGATACCGGCTTCAAGCGAAGCCACCATGGCCACTGGTGCAGTGTGGTGATAGGTTCGTCCACCACCGGTAGTACCGGTGGTGTAACCGCCGAGTAGTCCAAGATCTAAGTACCAGGATTGTGGTTTCTGCACACGACGTTCGAAGGCACGGTCCGAAATGGTGAATGGTGCAAGCCCCGGGGCCACACCAATGCATTTCTGTGTTCCGGCATAACCAATGTCGATGCCCCACTCGTCGGCCAACACTGGCATACCACCAATGGAAGTCACAGCGTCAGTGATCAGCAGCGCGTCACCCTTGATGGCTCCCAGCGCCGCAATGTCTGAAACTACGCCCGTGCTGGTTTCGGCGTGCACGCCGGCAATAACGGTTGGGTTCGGGTGCGCCGCGGCAACGCGCTCGGCGTCGATTGGAGTTCCGTATTCGTGATCCACCCGAACGATTTCTGCACCGACTCGCGAGGCAACCTCGCACATGCGCTCGCCGAACAGTCCGTTGATCGCAATAACCGCGACGTCGCCTGGGTTGATGGTGTTAACGAAGGCGGCTTCCATGCCTGCCGAACCGGTAGCACTGAGCGGCAGGGTGCGGGAGTTCTTGGTTCCCCACAAGGTGCGTAGTCCATCGCCCACACGATCCATGCGTGCGATGAATTCAGGGTCCAAGTGTCCCAGCAATGGCAAACCCAGTGCGGCAGTTGCTTCTGGGTAAGGGTTACATGGACCAGGGCCGAACAAATGACGTTGCAGAACAGTCGCGCTCATGACTACTCGCTCTCCTTGTAGGTACTGAAATCTCCTTCAGCCTAACCTCAATTCAGATAAAAACGAAAGTAGAATTTCACACAGCAGAATTATTTGTCATTCGAGGAAGGCAGATAATATTTGCGCCCGCTTCCAGAATCTGCGTAATGCGCAGTTCCTATGCCCATAGCGTTGCACCAGTTTTGTCCATTAGACCCAAAAAATCCCCGTCTCCCAATGAAGGGAAACGGGGATTTTCACACCGAAGCGTGAGACTACTTGCGTAGGCCCAAACGCTCGATCAGCGCACGGTAGCGCTCGATGTCGGTGTTCTTGAGGTAGCCGAGCATACGACGACGACGACCAACCAGAGCCATCAGGCCACGGCGGGTGTGGTGGTCATGCTTGTGCTCTTTCAGGTGCTCGGTCAGGTCCTTGATACGACGGGACATGACTGCAACCTGAACCTCAGGCGAACCGGTGTCACCCTCGTGGGTGGCGTAAGCCTTGATGATTTCATTCTTTACTGCGGCATCTAATGCCATAACAAACTCCTGGAGTTGGACCGCGTTAATAAGTCAGTGTGTACGCCGGAGCGTTCACGGTGGTTCTTCGCAACCGCGGACTGCAGCGTGAACCATCGCCAATCATATCACCGACGTACCCGTCGGCGCGCCCTCCAAGCATGGGTGAGATAGGGCACTTCAACAATTTGTTCGGCCGCGTAGCCCAAGTGTTCACACCAATACCAGCGAAGATTGTTTTCCACCTTGGTCCGGGTTTCTTCTTTAGAACGCCGATAGTAGCTTCGCGAACGAGTCAGCTCCAAGATTCCGTGAAGGTCTAATTTCATGAACCAATGCCAAACCCCGGATTCTGGGGTGCTGAAGTCTTTGCCTAGCGGCGGAGCCAGCTCCGGGCGGTGCACATCGCCGGCATGCATGATGCGTGCTAGCCGGTGAACCCAAGGGACCTGAACGTCTAATTGATTCCAGAGCAACACCAACGAGCCCTCATCATGAAGCAAACGTGCGGCCTCGGCGCTAGCAAGCGGCGGATCCACCCAGTGCCAAGCTTGAGCGTAGGTAAGTAGATCTGCACTATCTTCGGGTAACCCGGTCGACTCCCCCGAAGCGCATACGGTGTGCACTTGGGGAGTGCGTTCTTTGAGTACGCTCAACATATCGGCTGATGGGTCCACTGCCCAAACCACAAGCCCTGCTTCGATTAGTTGGGCGGTGAAAATCCCCGAGCCGCAGCCTATATCGATGGCCAGTTTGGCCGTACGTCCGGCCAAAGAGAACTCGAGTGCTTCGCGCGGGTAAGCGGGACGAATGCTGTCGTAGTCTTTGGCTCCTGCTTCATACGCGGAAGCTAGATCAGTGCGACGCTCGGCCTTCATGGTGAATGCACGCTTAGGTAGTGCAGGAATTTCTGGCATAACCTAGTGTGACTCGGTGGCCAATACGCTTCGCGCCTGCACCACGTCATCATTCATCTGCTCAATCAGTGCTTCGATACCGCGGTAGGCAACCATCGGGCGCAGGTGCGCGGTGAACTCCACGACGATCTGCTGACCGTAAAGGTCAAAGTCTTCAAAACCTTCTTCGGGGCGGTCAATGACGTGGGATTCAACCACGCGAGATACACCCTCGAATGTTGGGTTGGAGCCGACGGAGATTGCAGCTGGCCAGCGCACGCCGGCCTCGTCAATAACCCATCCGGCGTAGACCCCATCGGCAGGGATAATCCCGGCTGCGTCCGGAGCAAGGTTAGCGGTAGGGAAACCGAGCTCGCGTCCCCGTGCAGCGCCGTGCACGACTTCGCCACGCATCCGATGCGGACGACCAAGAATTGCCGCGGCGGCTTCTACGTTGCCGGCAGCGAGTTCTTCACGAACCCAGGTGGAAGACAAGCGTCGTTTGTCACCCACATCTTGTACACCGATCACTTCAAAACCGTATCTGGTTCCAAGCTCACACATGTAGTCAAAATCGCCGGAGTTGTCTTTGCCGAAACGTACGTCGTGGCCAACCACCACGGCTACGGCATTGAGCTTCTCCACGATGATTGAACGCACGAATTCTTCGGCGCTCTGGTCCGCAAATTCAAGTGTGTAGTGAATCATCAGTGTGGCGTCTAAGCCAACACTGGCCAGTGTGTCGACGCGGTCTTCGATCCCCATGATGAGTTCAGGTGCAGAACCCGGGCGGTGCACCTGCGCCGGGTGTGGATCGAAGGAGATGGCAACCGATTTAGCCGAACGTTTTTTAGCCTGCGTGACTGCCGAGTCTAGGACTTCGCAGTGCCCCAGATGGACGCCGTCGAAGTTGCCGATGGTGACAACAGTGGGAGCCATGTCCGCGGGGACTGAGTCGAGGCCCTTCCAATAGTGCACTTTGCTCCTTTTGACTCTGCAACGAAAGTTAAATTGTTTACCGAGGTAATTCTTGCACGTCTTTAGGCGTGACGCTCATTACGATTACGGAAGAGCCACCACAGGCCGACTATCGGTAGCAACAACGGAATGTAACCGTAGCCCTTGCCAAAGTAGCTCCATACGGAGTCGTGACCAAAATGAGCTGGCATGGTGAAAGACAGCAAGCCGACTACGAGTACACCAAGAAGTTCAAAGCTGACGGCAAATACCGAAACCTTCCATGCCCCCGGCTTCTTCGAAGCCAGGGTGAACGTGGCCAAGATATAAACCAGCCCAGATAACAATGACAGTGTGTACGCTAGCGGTGCTTCAGAGAAGTCACGAAAGAACATTTGATACAGCGCTCGGACGGTCGCCGATAGCGCCAGCACCCCGTAAACCGCAATAATAATGCGACCTAACCCGGAGGTACGCCCGGGGCGGGGAGCCTTATTTACGCCGCGAGCCTGTGCGGCTTGAACGATACGTGAATTGCGTGGTTTTTCGCTCATGCGATGACTCCTACATGCCAGATTTGTTCCATACGGAACAGCATCACAAAGGTGATGGCTCCCGAAACAGCTAAGACGGTATTGGCCCAACGGCTCTTGTCGCTAACCGCCCAGAAGAAAGCAATGGGTGGCATGATCAATGCGGTCAGTAGATAACCCCAGAATTCCCAAGGCTCACCGAGGACCATTTCTCCCCCGGCCTGACGTATGCCGGCGGCTACCGCATAGACAATCAGGAATAACTCGGTACCAGCGGTGGCTACTAACGCCCAATCATCCGGGTATCGCCGAATGACGGTAGCGATAAGGCCAAGCAGTACGGCGAGCGCACAAATAATTGTGCCGGCAATGAAAAAGCCGTTAAGGACGAACAAGGCTGAGCCTTTCTGAAAGTCTCAAATAAAAGTGAGTTACTGCTTTCCGGTGAAGACTATTTGCCCTCGGGCTTTTTCGCCCTTATCGGCGATGAGGGCAACCAATGCACCATCTGGCGCGAAAGCCGCGACGAGGTCATCTGCCGGTTCATCCATAACGTTCTTAGATGCGGTGATGGTTCGCCCGAAGGACAGCTCTGATGCTTCTTCTTCGGTCAGCTGGCGGTTAGCAAAAAGTGCTCCGGCTGCTTTTTCCAAGGGAAGTACCTCGAACTCTTCGGCGAGCTCTTCAAGTCGCTTAGATTTTTCGATGGAGTATGGACCCACTTCGGTGCGGCGCAATGCAGTGAGGTGCCCACCGACGTGGAGCGCTTCGCCGAGGTCTCGGGCCAGAGCACGAATGTAGGTTCCTGAGGTGCAAGAAACTGTTACGTCAACATCTAGCACCTTGCCACCAACTTCGCGGCGGATCTTGTGGATGTCAAAGCGTGAAATGGTCACCGGGCGTGCCTTCAGCTCTACCTGCTCACCAGCGCGAACGCGGGCGTAGGAACGCTTACCGTCTACCTTGATGGCGGAAACCTGGCTCGGGATTTGTTCGATATCTCCGCGAAGCTTCGAGATCTCGCGTTCAATATCTTCATCTGTTACCGCAGCGGCGATGCGCTCAGAGATGATGTCGCCTTCGGCGTCGTCGGTGACGGTGTTCTGTCCCAGACGGATGGTGGCGGTGTAAGTCTTGTCGTGTCCCACGATATAGGTGAGTAAGCGTGTGGCTTTGTTAACCCCGATCACCAGCACACCGGTGGCCATCGGATCAAGGGTGCCAGCATGGCCCACCTTGCGGGTTCCCGCGAGACGGCGGATGCGACCCACCACATCATGGGAGGTCATTCCCTGATCTTTGTCGACTAATACGAGGCCTGAGGCCTGCTCTTCAGTATTCTGCCCGGCTTTACTCACGCCTACCAGTATAGGCGTTATATAGACGGTGCCTGCGGTGATGCGTGTCATGCAGTTGTCGCGTTGATTTTGAAAGCATCCCATTACCCGATCCCCCAGAAAGCATCCAGTAATTTCGAAGTAAGCTCTGTTCACTGACTATTTAGGCTCCGCCTTGACCAGAGTTTCTCAAGTAGATAGGTTCGGATAACCCGATTTCCCCGACAACTTCCTAGGACAATTTGCAAGACAACAAACCAAAACCACACGAATTGCTCATCTTCGTTCTTTTCTTGTTGGGATGTGTGTTGTTTGCGGGTCTGCCCGTAGCACTTGGTTTCTTGACTCCACTGGCACTGCCCGTGCTAGGTGAACTCAAAGCTGGGCTGTGGGGTTGGGTTCCGATACTAACTATTGGATTCACACTGGTTGTAATGCTCTCCGGTGAGATTACCGACCGAATTGTTCTTCACTCTTTTAAGGGCGCGGGCAAATGGGGAATCGAGACTCTGCAGTCCCTACTGACTTTTGCAGTGCTGGTATTGCTTTTCAATTTGGTGATGGACACCTACACTTTGGCCCTGACGAGTGCAGTCGTGGCGGTCGTGCTGTATCTACTTTTTGCACCATTGATCAGCAAGATGTACAAGAAAGTGCCACACGGTTCTTGAGAATCTCATCTACTCTTTCTTGACAGTCCGTGCAAGACCTATTTTTGTAGATAGGCACCCACCATTCAGCAAACTGTCGATTCGCCGAGAGGGCAGCAACCTAGCTTTCGGTGCTAAGCCTGGCGTTCGCTGCAGTCCAGTGCTCAACCATGCTTGCGCCTCCATGCCCGTCACCTTCATCAATAATGAGTGTGCTGTTCGGCCATAACCGGTGCAGTTTCCACGCAGTTGCAGCTGGGCTAGAAATATCTCGGCGTCCGTGAATCAAAGTTGCCGGTATGTGCTGAATCCGATTCATGCGTTTAAGGATCTCGGACTCGTCTGTAGCAACTATTGACCAGTAGTGCGTGGTTAGCCGGACAAAGGCAAGTCGAAATGCCTCGTTGTCCCACCGAGCGTCGCGAACGAATCCATCAGTCCCTATGGAGACGTGAGTATCTTCCCACAAGGCCCATTCCTTAGAAGCTTCATTACGGATTTTCATATCTTCAGAGTTCATCAGTTGCCTGTATGCCTCGATTAAGCGCCTCGACCCACGCTTATATCCGGTGACATTATTTTCCGCATATGAGGCAAGTCGTTCCCACGCTTCAGGAAAAATCTTCCCCACGCCCTCGGTAATCCATCGAATTTCGTCCTGGCTGGTTGTAGTCACCGCAAATAAGACGATGCCACGCACCCGCTCGGGGTGAGCCTGGGCGTAGGCAAGAGCTAGCGTGGAACCCCACGAGACACCATTGAGGATCCACGTATCAATCCTCATCGATTCGCGCAGCCGTTCGATGTCGTCAATGAGCCGCTCTAGCGTATTTGAGCTCAGGGAAGTATCAGCTACCGAAGCGTGCGGCTTTGAACGGCCGCAACCACGTTGTTCAAAGCCAATAACTCTTGTTCTGTCCAAGTCGAAACGATGACGATAGCCACTTTTGCCCAGCGTTCCACCAGGACCTCCATGAATAAACAAGGCGGGCAAGCCGTCGGGGTTTCCCCATTGTTCCCAATAGATACTCTGCTCGTCACTCACATCGAGTATCCCGTGCACTGGCTCAAAATCGGTCATTGGTGCGCTTTACCTTTCAGTTACTAGTACTTGCTACGATCACGAGCGCACATGGTGCTGAGAAACCAATAATTGCCAATGTAAGACGTCACAGGTTCCGAACGAACCTCGTCGGCACAACCGCTTTCACCTATTGATATTGGAACATCGAGTCGCCAACAACGCGCCATGAGTACGCGTAGGGCTAATGGCGCGTTGCACTGTATCGCTCACCGCGAAGCCTGCGTCCTCGACCCGGGAAACAAATAGTTCCATAGGCCAGCTATAGGCAGTAGTAACAGCATGATCAAACGAGACTAGCTCGGGGCCAGTAAAAAACCCGAGGGCCAAACCACCGCCTGGCCGAATACACCGCGCAAATTCAGCCAGTGGCGTCTTGAGCTGTTCGGGATCGGTATGAATCAGCGAATACCAAGCCAACACCCCGCCTAAGCTTTGCGCTGGCACCTCCAGCGCTTCGGCTCGACCTGGCCGAAACTTCACGTCCGGGTAAGTTTGCTTGGCGATTGACAGGAATTCCGGCACCGGTTCAATGCCTTCGATATCATTTCCGAATCCCGTAAGAAACTGTGTCCATTGCCCCGGGCCACTTCCCACATCAAGTATTTTTCCCTTGACCTTGCTGGCCCATCCCTCAATCAGACTTAGATCTTCATCCGCGATATGCTCTAGCCCGCCAACCGCGTCAGCGTATTCCAAAGCTCTGGCACCGTAGGCCGATCTGACAGCTTCAAAAGTCATGGCCTCACTCTAATCGCTCAGAGAAATGTGGCGGAGTCTGGACTTTCTCGATGCTTCGCCTGATTTTCAGGCCCCGGGGGTGAAGTTCGTCCACAGATCACAGGATGTGTTGATCTGACTAGATTAAGAAAAGGTACGTCTAAACCTGACAAATGTCGTGTAACCTGCGTGTTTGCTACTGAAATTCATCTTCTATGTGAGCCCCACCCCACGAGAGCCAAATAGACATGTAGAGTTTTTCCTAGTCGGTGACGTTGCTTAATTGCACCCACCATTCGAGAAAATTTCATTTGAAGCGTTGCGCCAGAACAACGGATAATCTCCGAATTGTTTGGCAATCACCAGAACCCCCTCAGAAGGAGACCAGCGTGAAAATCGCCGTCCTGACCAAACAGGTACCCGATACGTGGTCGAGCCGTCGCTTGGACCTGCAAACCGGAATGCTCGATCGCGAAGCAGCGGATCTCGTTGCCGACGAGATCTGTGAGCGTGCCTGCGAGGTGGCTTTGCAAGCCGAAAAAGCACTTGGCGAGGTCGAGGTGATTGCGGTAGCCATGGGCGGGGACAAAGCAGCCCTTGCACTACGTCGGTTACTGTCCATGGGGGCACATTCAGCGGTGCACATCTCTGACCCGGCGCTCGCCGGCTCAGACATGATCTCTACCGCCCGAGTTTTAGCCGCTGCCCTTGAAAAACTCGACGTTGATCTTGTCCTGGCTGGAAATGAATCCACCGACGGCAAGGGTGGCATGGTTCCGGCGATGATCGCCGAACTAATGGACCGCCCGTTCCTGCCCTACGCAGATGAGCTTGAGATCAGCGCAACCGAGGTGACAGGTTCAAGCCAGCTTTCCGAGGCAACCATGAAGCTCAGCGTGGCTTATCCTGCGGTAGTTTCCGTTACCGAGAAATCGGCCGAACCTCGCTTCCCGAACTTTAAGGGCATCCGCGCAGCGAAAACCAAGCCGTTGGAAACCTGGACTCTGGCAGATCTAGGCATCGAAGCGGGACCAGAGTCCGCCTACTACCGTTCGGTGATGGTGTCCGCAGAAGATCGTCCAGAGCGCGTGGCTGGTCCAAAGATTACCGATGACGGAACGGCAGCAAAGCAGCTGGCCGATTTCTTGGCTGAGAAGCACTTTATCTAAGTCCCCCCTCTCAGTTTTCCGTAATCTTTAGTCCCCTACGACTTATCCTTGCTCAGGAGAATTCACCTCATGTCAGTAAATAATCAGCCGGTTGTTGTCCACGTTCAGGTCGCAACCGATGGAACACCTCAAAACACCACCGCAGGCCTGCTTGGCACGGCAGCTCAGTTCGGCAGTCCGGTAGCGGTTGCTGTCTGTGCCACCGGTCAAGAACAGCAACTAGCGACCAAGCTCGGCGAACTGGGTGCAGCCGAAGTACAGGTTCTGCCCATCGATTTAGATGCGCTCGCGCTCGGCTCCGCAGACGTCGCCGCTTTGGCTTCAGTCATCAAGACGACTTCACCGGCCGCCGTTCTCATCTCCAATACCGCCATTGGACGCACCATTGCAGGTCGTTTGGCGATCCGTGTTGAAGGCGCAGTAAGCGTTGATGCAGTATCGGTGCGTTGGGCAGATGATGAGCCGATCGCTTTGCACTCAATCTTTGGCGGCGACGTCACCTCGGAGTCCACCGTTGAAGGCGGGCCGCGAATTATTACCATCCGTCCAGGTGCCTCCGATCTCAAGGCGGAAGCAGTTGCTTCTCCGAAGATCACCGTCATTGAGCCTTCGGCACTACCTAAGGTTTCTAAAGGTGCGCAGATCCGCTCGGTTGAGTCGGTACAAACCGATGCCAGCCGCCCAGACTTGCGTAGCGCCAAGATTGTCGTTTCCGGTGGACGCGGCGTGGGCTCGGCCGAGAAGTTCGAGATTGTCGAACAGCTCGCAGATCACTTCGGCGCGGCGGTTGGCGCCTCGCGTGCGGCCGTCGATTCGGGCTATGTTTCCCCGAAGTTGCAGGTTGGCCAGACCGGCGTCATTGTCTCTCCCGAGCTGTACATTTCCTTGGGTATCTCCGGAGCTATTCAGCACCGTGCAGGCATGCAGACCGCCAAGACTATTGTTGCCATTGATAAGGACGAAAACGCCCCAATCTTTGACCACGCCGACTTTGGCGTAGTGGGCGACTTGTTCACCATAGTTCCGCAGTTGCTCGAAGAAATTCGTACCCGCAAAGGATAATCGTGGGCATTGTCCACTCAGGTAGGTTCCGGCCCCGCAAGATCCGCCGGATACGACGACGCGATGAGGTTCAACGATCATGACCAAGCAACGGATGGCAGGCTACACCCCCCTGCGTTCCAAGGGCGGTGTGCAACCCGAAGCACCTGCCAATGCCAAAGAAATACACACGACGCAACCGGTGACTGCCGAGCCAATTGAGGCTCCCGTACCAATGCAGGCCACGCCAGCTGCGGTGACCCCACCAGAACAGAAAGCTGTGCCAGCTGAAGCACCTGTGCCAGTAGTTCCAGCGGTAACCCCAGCGGAAGCTAGCCCCGCCGCAGCGGCGAGCGAAGTTTCATGCCCGGAGACTACGTCAACACGTCAGCGTATGGCCGGTTACACCCCCTTGCGGTTGCGCGACGGGGTTGCAGCCAGCGTAGCGGCAACGACGCCATTCGGCGCGGCTACCGCCTCTCCAACAGCGGTTCCAACCGATGAGCCACCCACTGATGTGGCTCCGGACGCCGTTCAGGCGCAGGTGGCCCCATCCGTTGAATCGGAAAGCACACCAGTCACCGCTGTGGCTGCAACGCCCGTTGCCGAGGCACCTGCAATCCCAGCTTCCGTACCGTCGACGATTCCAGCAAACCGGATGAAGGGCTACACGCCGTTGCGTCCACGCGATGGCTCAACCGGATCTGAGGCTGTCTCAGCAGACCTTGCAGCCGAGGAATCCTTCAAGGGACATCCTGTCGCAGAACCGGTATCCGAACCGGTAGCCGTTGCGTCGGCAGCCACCGACCAGCCCGAGGCTTCGCAAGAAGCCGTGGCAAGCAAACCGGTGGCAGAAGAAGTTCTTGCGCCCCAGACACCCGCCGCGGCTGCAAAAATCACGCCTCCAGTGACGGACTCCGAGTCCCAGGCCCCAGCGACGGCGGCAAAGCAGGATGCTTCGTCGATCAAGATGAAGCCTTGGGTCAAGCCGGCAGTCATCATCCTTGGCGCAGTAGTACTGGCCCTGCTAGTAGTACTGGCGGCCCGTGGCCTGCGCCTGCTTAGCCCGGTCCAGGATTTCATTGGCACCTATGACGGTCACTCGACCATGCCTGACTCGGCGCCCACGGGTATTCCTGGATGGCTCGGTTGGCAGCACTTCCTGAATATGTTCTTTATAGTGCTGATCATCCGCACAGGCTTGCAGGTGCGTCATGAAAAACGTCCGGCGGCTATGTGGACTCCGAAGCCGAACTCGTGGTTCTCCCCGAAGGGTAATAGTCCAAAGAAATACTCGCTGAGCATCTGGACCCACCAGGTTTTGGATGTGTTGTGGGTAGTGAACGGCGTGATCTTCGTGATTCTTTTGGCCGTCACCGGTCAGTGGATGCGCGTGGTTCCAACCAGTTGGGATATTTTCCCGAATATGCTCTCTGGTGCGCTGCAGTACGCTTCGCTCAATTGGCCTGTGGAGAACGGCTGGATCCACTACAACGCCTTGCAGCTGGTCTCCTACTTCTTGGTGATCTACATTGCCGCACCGCTCGCAATCCTGACCGGCGTGCGCATGTCCAGTTGGTGGCCAACACAGCCGAAGGCACTGAATAAGTTCTACCCGGTTGAAGTGGCACGCAAGATTCACTTCCCGGTCATGCTCTTCTTCTCGGCATTCATCGTGGTTCACGTGTTCTTGGTACTGACCACCGGTGCATTAAAGAATCTGAACCACATGTATAGCTCTCGTGATGCGACCGATGCATGGGGACTAGTGATCTTCTTAGCTTCCGTAGCGGTTATTGCCGCTGCTTGGATCTTCATGAAGCCAATGTTCTTGCTACCGGTAGCCTCAGCGACGGGCAAGATTTCCAAAAACTAGGTTCCACTTCACAAGGCGCCTGCCAAACTTTCCCTTGAAAGTTCGGCAGGCGCCTTGTGTTTTTCGCTAGCTAACCAAGTTCCGCCTCGAACAGCAACAGCTTGGAAGCCCCGTCATCTGCGCGCACTGAATGGATTTCTTCGGCTTCTGCGAGCCGTTCAAACCCGAGGTTCGCGTGTAGCGCTCTGGAGGCCTGATTCTGTTCGTTGGTGAAGTAGTACGCGTACTTGGCGCGTTGGCCTATCCACCGAAGCCGTGCGGCCGTGAGCTCCGCCCCTATCCCCTGCCGTCGCCAGCCCGGATGCACGATGATGCCTCCAAGATAGTGTCCTGCCGGAGCAATCCCGTCGGCTTGTGCATGCCAATGAGTCTTGGCTAATCCAACAATCTGTGAATTGTGCACGGCCACTTGGACGGTCTTGGTTTCACCGGACGCTAATGATGCTGGCGCCCAGGGAAGCAGTCCGCCGGCCCGGCATAGTTCGGCAATCGGCTCAAAATCTGCCTCTTCTGCCTGGCGTAGTTCAAACCATCGCTGGTCATTGCTTGCCGCATTGATTGCACTCACCTCCAGACTTGTACGTGACTAAAGGAAATTATTCGCTGCGTAGCGCCTTGATGACTTTTTCTACCCTACGGGTCCGGGTATCTTCGCCGCGCGCCGTGATGATCGGATCAACGTGGCCGCGTTGCTTGCTGTAGGAGAGCTTGTTCCAGGCATCGGCGAGCTCTGGTTCAGCCGATAGCAGCACGGCCAGCGGTTCGGGTACCTCAACGGTGCGTGGTTCTTCGTCAAGCTCCAACTGCACCGTAATCTCATCTCCCGCACCTTTGCCAGTAGCTTCGCGAGTCTCCGAATTGAAAGAGATGAGAAACTGCCCTGCCATCGAGGCAATGGTATTTCGGTAGGTATAGTCCCCATTGATTTGCACCGTCACCGGGACGCGTTTTCCGCGGCCAAATCCAAACACGATGTCATCGGGCACAACGATTCCCACGTTGTTACCGCTAGCTGCTACGAGGGTCGTGGTGAATTCTGGCATGAGTTTTACCTTTGATCGGAGCCTACGGTGTGAGCCCACGCTATCCCAGGACCTCCGAGCTGACTAGTCTTAAACAACAAATTCAGCTTCGCTGTGAGGGTAATTCGTACGCCGACTGAAACCAACAAACGCCCCGGGTAGCACGCACACTGTGCGCACCGCCCGAGGCGTTGGTGTTCAGACTAAACGTTCACAAGCCTTTAGGCTTCTTCTTCGTCTTCGTCCTTCTTGTATGGATCTGCGTCACCGGCGAAGGACTTGCCTTCACGCAGCGAGGCGACCTCGGCGTCCTTTTCCCGGGCCACGGCCAGCAGTTCATCCAGCTGCGAAGCATTCTCTGGAATCTCATCTGCCACGAAGGTCAGGGTGGGGGTCAACCGGATGGTCAGGTTACGTCCAAGTTCCTTGCGCAGTGCGCCGGTTCGCTTAGCCAAGATCTCGGCAATTTCAGCCTTGATCTCACCCTCGCCGAACACCGTGTAGTACACGGTGGCGTGCTGCAGGTCGTTGGTGACGCGTGCGTCGGTCACGGTCACGTTGTCGATGCGCTCATCTTTGATGACGGTGCGCAGCGACTGGGCTATGAGGACCTGCACGCGCTTGGCCAGGCGGGCCGCGCGGGCTGAATCAGCCATGGTTCTCTCCTAATGAAAAATTGTGGTGAAACTGAGCAACGTGGGCGCCAGCCGGTCAGCTGACCGGCAAGCGCCCACGTGGTACTTAGTTAAGGATTAAGCTCGTGGCTTTTCGCGCATCTCGAAGGTTTCGATGATGTCGCCTTCCTTGACGTCGTTGAACGAGCCCAGGCCGATACCACATTCGAAGCCCTCGCGGACTTCGGTGACGTCGTCCTTTTCGCGGCGCAGCGAATCGATATTCAGGTTGTCTCCCACGACCTTGCCATCGCGAACCAGGCGTGCCTTGGTGTTTCGCTTGATGGTGCCGGAGCGGATGATCGAACCTGCGATGTTGCCGAACTTCGAGGAGCGGAAGACCATACGAATCTCGGCGCTGCCCAGGGCAACTTCCTCGTATTCTGGCTTCAGCATACCGGTGAGGGCTGCCTCGATGTCGTCGATTGCGGAGTAGATGACCGAGTAGAAGCGCATGTCGACGCCTTCCTTGTCGGCCAGGTCTGCCACGCGCTCTGCCGGACGCACGTTGAAGCCAATGATGATGGCGTTATCAACGGTTGCCAGGTTGACGTCGTTCTGGGTGATCGCGCCGACGCCGCGGTGGATCACGCGCAGCTGCACGTCATCGCCCACGTCAATCTTCATCAACGAGTCTTCCAGTGCTTCAACAGCACCGGAGGCATCGCCCTTGAGGATCAGGTTCAGCGTATCGATCTTGCCGTCTGCCACAGCCTGGTCGAAGTCTTCCAGGGTGATGCGCTTACGACGCTTGGCCAGCATTGCGTTACGCTCTGCGGTCTCGCGCTTGTCAGCGATCTGGCGGGCGGTACGCTCGTCATCGGTGATCAAGAAGCCGTCACCGGCGCGAGGCACCGAGGACATGCCCAAGACCTGGACCGGGCGCGAAGGCAAGGCCACGTCGAGGTTCTCGCCGTTTTCGTTGAACATTGCACGCACACGGCCGTGGGCGGTGCCCACCACCATGGTGTCGCCAACTGCCAAGGTACCGGACTGAACCAGCACGGTGACAACCGAACCGCGACCCTTATCAAGGTTCGCTTCAATGGCCACACCGCGGGCTGACTTGTCAGGGTTTGCCTGCAGTTCGAGCACGTCAGAGGTCAACAGCACCGCGTCAAGCAGTTCGTTGATACCTTCACGCTGCAGCGCGGAGACGTGGATGAACATGGTGTCGCCACCGTATTCTTCGGGAACCAGACCGTATTCGGCGAGCTGGCCCTTGACCTTGTCAGGGTTTGCAGCTGGCTTATCGATCTTGTTGACCGCGACGATGATTGGCACGCCAGCGGACTGTGCGTGGTTCAGCGCCTCAACGGTCTGTGGCATGACGCCGTCATCTGCTGCGACAACCAGTACGGCAACGTCGGTGACCTTGGCACCACGAGCACGCATGGCGGTGAACGCCTCGTGACCCGGGGTGTCAATGAAGGTCATCGCGCGCTCGCGGTCCTCGTGCTCGTGGACGATCTGGTATGCACCGATGTGCTGGGTGATACCACCGTGCTCGCCTTCGATAACGTTTGACTGGCGGATCGCGTCAAGCAGACGGGTCTTACCGTGGTCAACGTGACCCATGATGGTGATGACCGGAGCGCGCTCTTCGAGCTCGTCCTCGCCTTCAGCCTCAAGTTCGGCGTCAAGGTCAAGGCCGAAGCCTTCGAGCAGTTCCTTGTCTTCGTCCTCTGGGGAGACCACTGCAACCTTGTAGCCCAGCTCTGCGCCGAGGACCTCAAAGGTTGCCTCGTCCAGGGACTGGGTGGCGGTAGCCATTTCACCAAGGTGGAACAGTACGGTGACAAGCGCTGCCGGGTTGGCACCAATCTTGTCTGCGAAGTCGGTGATCGATGCGCCACGGCGCATACGGATCTCGGTTGCCCCGTTGCCGCGTGGAACGTTTACGCCGCCCAGCGACGGAGCACTCATCTGCTCCAATTCCTGGCGCTTAGCGCGCTTGGACTTGCGCTGCTTGCCGCGTCCTGCGCCGCCCTTACCGAAGGCACCGCCAACGCCGCCACGGCCACGTGGTGCGCCTGGACGGAATCCGCCACCGGCACCTGGTGCGCCACCGGTACCGCCTGGACCGCCGCCGCCTGGGCGACCGCGTCCGCCGGCACCCGGACGACCGCCGGCTGCTGGAGCCGGACGATCGGTGCGGTTAGGCATCATGCGTGGGGTTGCGCCGCCTGCTGCGGCACCCGGACGTGGGCCACCTGCGCCAGCGCCTGCTGGACGAGGTGCTCCTGCGCCTGCTGGGCGTGGACCGCCCGCGCCGGCACCGGCTGGACGCTGTCCGCCGGCACCCTGTGGGCGTGGTCCGCGACCTGGTGCGCCACCTTCACGTGGTGGGCGTGGACCGCCGGTACCCTGACCGCCTGCGCCCTGTGGGCGTGGGCCGCGACCTGGCGCGCCACCATCGCGTGGTGGGCGTGGTCCGCCAGTTCCGCCTTCGCCGCGCATGCCCTGCTGAGCAGAGAATGGCGAGTTGCCCGGACGTGGACCGCCTGGACGTGGGCCACCGGCTCCGGCGCCCTGTGGGCGTGGTGCACGGTTGCCGCCTTCGCGGTTTCCACGGCGTTCGTCGCCGGCTGAGCGCATTCCCTGCTGTGAGGAGAATGGGCTGTTGCCCGGACGTGGGGTGCCTGCTGGCTTAGGTGCTGGCTTTGGACCGGGGCGTGGACCGCCTGGAGCCGGAGCCGAAGGAGCCTTAGCTGCGGGGGCTTCAGGGGCTGCTGCCTCTGGAGCCTTAGCTGCTGGGGTCGCTGGAGCGGCCGGAGCAGCTGGCGCAGCCGGGGCAACTGGTGCCTTAGCAGCAGGTGCTTCGGCGGCCTTCGGAGCTGGCTTCATACCTGGCTTTGGGCCACCGGTACGTGGTGCTGGCGTTGCGCCTGCTGGCTTTGCAGCCGGTGCCGAACCTGGGAAGGCTTCGCGCAGTTTGCGCGCTACCGGAGGCTCGACTGTTGAGGATGCCGAACGAACGAATTCGCCCATATCCTGCAATTTAGTCAATGCTTCTTTTGAAGTAATTCCGAGCTCTTTAGCGAGCTCGTGAACGCGGGGTTTAGCCACATCTCTCCTGTATCGATGTGATCGGCTAGAACCCCGGGTTCAATAAGACTTGGGTGTTCTGGCTGATCAACGTTGTAATTCGTGAAATTCTTCCGTCGCACGGTTAATCACGCAAAACTGATTGTTCATCGTTGTGCGCTCAACTTAGCGGACTCATCGGGTTGCCATCAGATTTCTGACCCGCTTTCATCATGATTGCCAGATAGCCGGCCTTTTGCCGACTGATCTTCGTATGCAGCGAACTGCTGTGCCACGCAAGAATCATTCACCGAGCTTCTAAAAGCTCGAGAAAACGCCTTGCGTCGCACAGCATGCTGCACACACTTTTCTGTTCCATGGGTCCAGGCTCCCCGCCCTGAGGCGGCGGCCGAAAGATCCAGTTGCACACCGCGTAGCGGCGCTTCCTGGTTTAATACCCAACGGAGTAGCTCATCTTGAGATGTGATGGTTCGACAGCCAATGCACGTACGTTGCTGATGCAGTTTCATGCGAGCGCCATCCTCACCTTCCACAACTTGTCAACGAGCCAACTACTAGTCTAGCGCGTTTGAGCCTCGGTGCGTGCGTGAGGTTCAGATCACAGGCACACCGAGGCTGAAAAACGTGCTAGGCAAATCTTTCTTCCAAGCAGCGTTCTTTGCTGTCCGGAAGAGTAGCTATTTAAAGCTGCGGTTCCTTGCCACCGGAGACGGCAATGATGTCAATACGCCAGCCGGTGAGCTTGGCGGCCAGACGCGCGTTCTGACCTTCCTTGCCAATGGCCAGAGACAACTGGCTATCCGGAACCACAACACGAGCCCGACGCTCATCTTCATCGAGGATCTCTACCGAGACAACCTTCGATGGGGACAATGCAGCCGCGATGAATCTCGCTGGATCTTCGTTGTAGTCAACGATGTCGATCTTTTCGTCATTAAGTTCGTTCATCACCGAGCGCACGCGGGTACCCATTTCACCGATGCAAGCGCCCTTGGCGTTCACTCCGGCCTGAGTGGCATGCACCGCGATCTTGGTGCGGTGCCCGGCTTCGCGAGCCAGCGCCTCAACCACGACGGTGCCGTCTGCGATTTCTGGAACTTCCATTTCGAAGAGCAGACGAACCAGATTTGGGTGTGAACGGGACAAGGTGATAGCCGGACCCTTGGTACCGCGCTCGGCGGACACCACGTAGGAACGCAGTCGCGCACCGTGGACGTAACGCTCGCCAGGAGCTTGTTCAACCGGTGGCAACAGTGCTTCGACGTCACCGATTTTGACCTGCACCATGTGCGAGGAATGACCCTGCTGGATCACACCGGAAATCAGGGTACCCACACGTGAGGAGTATTCCCCGACAACTACTGCGTCTTCGGCTTCGCGCAGACGCTGCATGATGACCTGGCGTGCGGTCGAGGCAGCAATGCGGCCAAAACCGTGCGGGGTGTCATCAAATTCGCCCAACAGCACGCCGGCATTGTCGCGGTCCTCTACGAGGATCGCTACGTGTCCGGTGCTTGGCTCGATGTGAGCGCGAGCACCTGGCATAGCGCCTTCGGTCTTGTTGTAAGCCAGCAACAGTGCCGACTCAATGGTAGGGATCAGCACATCCATAGGGATGTCGCGGTCTTTTTCCAGGATGCGCAGCGCATCGAGATCTATATCCACGCTTAGCCCTCCAAATCTTCGTTATTAATATTTTCAAACAGCGCATCGTCGAAATTGATTTCCGGGTCTACGACTGCCTTGCGGATGTCAGACAGGGCAAAGGTCTTAGGATCATCAATCTTGACCTTCATACCCTTCTTAGCAGGCTCGTGGTGTACGGAAATCACGACTTCGGTGTCTGTTACCTCAGTCAGTCGGCCGCGCAGCTTGGTGCCATCGCTCAGGGTGAATTTCACCATCCGGTTCTTCGCGCGAACCCAGTGACGGTTCAGGCTCAGCGGACGGGAAAGACCTGGGGAGCTTACTTCGAGTTCATAAGGATCTGCAGACGCAAATTTGGCGTCCTTGTCCAGTGCATTTGAAATGGTGGTGGTAACTTCGCCCAGTTCGTCCAAGATCACCGATTCGGTGCCTTCGGCTTTGTCGACGAGGACTTGGACAAGTAGCTGCTTGCCCGAGGGGCGCACAGAGACCTCTTCCAGGACCAGCCCGTGGGATTCCACTTCCTTCTGAAGCACAGTCGTCAACCGTAGCGCTTCTTGTTCGGTATCGGCCGGCTTAGCGGTCATGGATATCCTCCCACATTATTCGATGTTGTTCTTTAAGGGTATATGCACCCGCGCAAGATGAGAACTGCTTAATGGCCTCAGGTGAAAGAACTCACGCCCAATTCGCACCGATGGCGAGTTTGAGCCGGGTTCTGCACCGTGTTTCGTGGCATGATCGATACGCCATGACTGAGAATTCCACACCGCCAGCATCTAACCGCAGTACACGAGTCAAACGTGCGCCGGGGTGGATTGCGCCGGTTATTGCCGCAGTGCTCTGCATAGGACTCACCTGGGGCATAGGGATGAGCCTATTTCGCGGAAGTCTAGAAAATCGTGGACTGCCCGAAGAGATCCGTGACAGTTCTGCCGAACAACGGCAGTTATGGCAGTACGGCTCGACGCTGGCGAATCTCGGCTCTCAAGCTAAAGCCCTGGCCGCGGTGGCCGATAAGAAGACCGCCCCGGCACTCAACGATCTAAGTTCCACCCTGAGTTATGGTGCGCAACTGACCGGACAACTGAGCTTTGATGACCAACCCGAGGTTGAATTGGCGCAAGCTTTCACTCCGGCAGCGCTCTCCGAGCTCACAGCGAAGGTCACACAACTCAGTACCGTGCTCCCAACTCTGCCTGCGGACCAAAGTCACTTGGGCGGAGCACTAACCGAATTGGCATACCAATCAAATCTTCAGGCGCGCAGCGCGCTGCGCACGGTGCAGTCGCAAAAGAAGGTTAATCAGCTTCCCACCCCACTGGTTGTCGGCGCCGGTGATACCGAAGGAGAGCCAGTTGGCTGCCTGTCAGATCTGACACTGTTACCCATTACTTCCGAGATTACCGATCCTGCTTTAACCGATGACGTGTTGGTGGCCCGGGCGTTAGATCGTGGTTATGCCTTGGACTACGCCTTGCAGCTGCAGGCGGCACGCGGCTCCAGGGAACAAGCACCCGAAATTGAAGAGCGCCGCACCAAACTCAGCGCGGAACTTCGCGCGGTACGCTCCGTGCTGCCTGCTGACTGCGCGGACCTGAGGCAACCAGCTTACGTCTTGCCTCAAGAAGGTCTTAAGGATTTGGCAGCCGTTGCAGAGGGCGCCGAAGAAGACTTCGCCGGCGCACTGGCGCTGGCCTCCGGTGCAGCCAGCGAGCGGGCACAGGACACCTTGGCGAATACCACCTGGCAGGTCCTGCTGGGTCAGCGTCAACGCGGGCTGGACCCGCAGCTTATTAAACCCGGCGCCTAGGATCCCAAATCCCCTCAGGATTTCCGCTCCTGGTTTTCCTCTGGACGAACACAAGTACCGTCCCAGCATGATGTATCTGGGCAATGACTCGTGAGACGATACAGTCAGTTTTAAAGATCCCGAGGAGCACACCGTGCCAGATTCACCCGACGACGAACGCGGCAGCGATTCATCAAGTCAGCCCGCGGGCCAGCGCAACGCCCCCGAGGCCAAACCATATCCTTTGCTTCTCGAGTCTGGCCTGCTTCTCACCGCATGGGGCATCCGTAGCGATACAGTGCTGGTTTTTGCCGGAGGGCTCAGCCCACGGCAGATCACCGAGTTCAATGGGCAGCCAGTGCAGATCCTGGCGTGCTATGAGAACACCACAGCCATCGATCAGTGGCAACCGCTGACCGCATTGGTGCTCCCCGACGGAACCCTTCCGGTCACAGCTCAGGCCTACCCGCCAGGCTTCCACCAGCTTCTTGGGGACGGAGAAGTCGCACTTCCCCCATGGTGCGTCCTCTTTCCTTTCCTGCCCGGATGTTAAACAAATACTTTTACCGGCGTCTGCTCATCGCCCTGGTGGCTTTGGGCATCGACATGATGATCTGGGCCGGAGAAAACGCTACGGTCTTTGAAGGCTACGTTCCGCATTGGATTATCATCACCATCGGGGTATTAGGTTACTCGTCCTTGGTCATCACGCGTTCCCCCATTCCTGGTTATCTGGTCCTGCTGGTACTCAGTGTGGGATGCCTCTACGTTCCGGCAGCGCCGACCATGGTGGGGTTTTGCGTCGCATTGTTTAATATGGCTCGACTCCTTCCGCGCCGTCAGGCGGCATATGCGCTGCTTGGCGCGGTGGTTCCCATCCTTGCGTGCTCGTCCGCCGCGGCGAAGCTGGAACTGATGAAGAACCAGCACCTCTTCCTCTACGGTGTGTTGTTTTGGACGGTTCTCATGCTGGCCACGTGGGCCGCCGGTGTGGCAATGTACCGCTACGAGCACCGCATCCGCACCGAACGGGTATGGGCTAAAAGTGCGCGCGAGGAAGCCACCGCCATGGAGCGCCTGCGCATCAGCCGCGACCTGCACGACAGCGTCGCCCATTCGCTGACAGCCATCGTGCTGCAAACCGCCGGGGTACGCGCCGTGCAACGCACCGGGTCACGCGACATCGATATCGATGCCGTCCTTGGAGACATCCAATCCACGGCCGAGCAGAGCGTGCGCGAACTGCATCGCCTCTTAGGGATTCTTCGCAGCGAAAACGACGAAGCCAAAATGCGGCCCCAAGGCGTGGAAGACATTCAGGAGCTGATAGACCCGGTCCGCGCAGCGGGATTTGAGGTACGTTTACGCAGCACCGGATCACAGCGCCCGCTGGACCCAAGTATCGCTCACGCGGCGTACCGGGTAGTGCAGGAAGGACTATCAAATGTGATGCGCCATGCTGGCCAAGGAGCGCGTGCTGCGGTGGAGTTGGATTGGAGCGAGCAAAAACTCACCGTCGAGGTTTGTTCGGTCTCAGGTATCGCCCAGGAGCCTGCAGAGTCGGGCGGATTCGGGCTTCTGGGATTGCGCGAACGAATCACCGTAAGCGGTGGCATCTTGCAAAGCGGCCCGACGAAGAATGGCTTCCTGCTCAAGGCGGTCCTGCCGGTGAGCAATGACAGCAGCATGAACGTGAACCGTCCAGCAGTTGAATTCGAAGAGGAGTAGATTCACCGTGAGCATGCTCGCCGAATCCGCCGCGTCCGCTGGCGACCCCCTGCGCAAGACCCGGGTTTTGATTGTCGATGATCAGCCCATGGTTCGCGCGGGAATTTCCATGCTGCTCGCTTCCGAAGCAGATCTTGAGATTATCGGCGATGCCGGCTCGGGAGACGAAGCCATCAAGCTGAGCCGGCGTTACAGCCCGGATGTGGTCCTGATGGACGTCCGGATGCCGGGAATGGACGGAGTCACCGCGACCAAGAGACTGATTGCTGAGACCCGTGAGAACGAGGACCGGCTGGTACGCGTGCTGATCATGACGACCTTTGACGACGAGGACATTGTGATCCGAGCGCTCCAGGCCGGCGCCAGCGGATACTTACTCAAGCATGCATCCCCTACCGAGATCGCCGTGGCGATCCGTCGGGTCTCCGCGGGAGAGACCTGGCTTGATGCCACGGCTGCCACCAGGCTCGTCCAGCGTCTGCACGCCGTCAGCACGGACCTTCCCAACCCGGCGCTCATGCTTACTCCTCGTGAGCAGGAAGTGCTTCGTTTGGTAGCGACCGGCATGTCCAACCAAGAGATCCGAGATTATCTGGTGCTCAGCGAAGCCACGGTGAAGACCCATGTGGCGCGGATACTATTCAAGACCGGTTCCCGCGATCGAGCGGCCGCGGTGGCGATGGCCTACCGTTCGGGTTTCGCCAAGCCTGACGACCGCATCCCAGGATGAACCTGCGAGGTTGCTTCGGAAACATACCATCCTGGTATGACGACGGTCCGGCAGTTACTTGAGAGGCTTAATCCAACACCACATCAATTCATTTTTCCTGAAGAGATATGGTGGCGTGGATACGAAAGTTGCCACCACAACGTCCTAGAAGACGTTCGCCTCTAAGCAAACCAAGTCGGCGGGAACAGCCCATTGCGGCAATGCGATGGGTTCGGACTTCTGTACTCTTCTGGCCTATGGGGATGGGTCAAGGTTGATTAGTAGCAATTCTAGGTAAGGCAGCATGGGGACGCTGCCTCCACATTTTGCCGGTTCGCCCACTGCGCGAACCGGCAATTTTTGGTTAACCAACAAAGTCGATTGCGCTTCTGCAATACTGCCGGACAAACATCCAGGCCATCGTGAATATCCATGCCATTCGGATACCACAGGACGACAACAATTCACGTTTCGGGCAATTCAGAGCGGTACCGGTCTCAAGGACCGTTCACAGCCTCCGCGCCGGTCACGCAGCGCTTACTCACTGGATGTCAGGCGAGCCGCAGAAGTGCAGAGAGGTGTCGAGCCTCGCGCGCCGAGTCCCAGAAGAATTGACTCACCGGGGTTACCGGCAGAACTAGGTAAACCACGAATACCAGCTGATCAGGCGCTGAGCAGTGGGTAAACTCGTACACGGTCACATACCAGGTTCAGGTCTTGCGCCGTAGACGCCGATCCTAGGCGAAGATCATGTCGGAGCCCAATTTGAGAATTAATGCGGACACCACGATCACGAAGATGATTCGGATGAATTTACTGCCCTTAGAAATCGCCATCCGCGCACCGAGGTAACCGCCGGCCATATTCATCACGCCCAGTGCCAAGCCGAGTCCGAAAACGACATGCCCCGCCGGAATGAACAACACCAAGGCGCCGAAGTTGGTGGCTAGATTGACGATTTTTGCTTTGGCGGAAGACTGCAAGAAGTTGTAGCCGAGCACCGTAACCATGGCAATGATCAAGAAGGAACCGGTTCCCGGGCCAACCATGCCGTCATAACCGCCAATAATCAAGCCGATCAGAATAGCTCGCAAATAGTGTCCGCTGCCGCGGTATCGCAGCTTACTCAGCTCGCCGGCCGCGGGTTTGAAGATAGTGAAGGCCAACACCGCGACGAGGGCGGCAATAATAATCGGCTGGATCCACTGTTCCGGAAGGACCGTTGCAATGGCTGCTCCCCCGAAAGCACCAAGCATCGCCATCAACGCCATGGGGATAGCGGTCTTTAGATCAGGACTAGTTCGCCGGTAATACGTAATGGCGCTGGTTGTTGTGCCAAAAATTGAGCCCAACTTATTCGTAGCTAAGGCCTGTACCGGGCTCATTCCGGGAAAAAGCAGCAGCGCGGGCAACTGGATCAACCCACCACCACCGACAACCGCATCAATCCAACCGGCCGCAAATCCCGCTAGCAAAAGCAGGATCAGCGACGTCCAGTTGAATTCAAGACCGTCAAGTGACAAAAAGGAAAGAATCTCCGGCACCGCGCTGCTACCTCTATTCATTTATTGCTGATGAAACGCACCGGTGTTAAGCGGTCAATTCCTCCACGACATCGGTCACTGCCACGTCGCGGCGTTCGCCGGTCGCACGGTCCTTGACCTCAACAACTCCGTCGGCAAGTCCGCGGCCAACCACCACGATGGTTGGCACACCGATGAGCTCTGCATCAGAGAACTTCACACCAGCGGAGACCTTCGGACGGTCATCAAAGATGACCTCCATACCCTTAGCTTCGAATTCCTTGGCGAGCTTGTCGGCTGCTGCCAAAAGCTCTTCGCCCTTACCTGTCACCACAATATGGATGTCAGCCGGAGCAACCTGCTTAGGCCATGCCAGACCATTCTCATCATGATAAGCCTCTGCCAGCGCCGCCACCGCACGGGTGACACCGATTCCGTAGGAACCCATGGTGACTACGGAAAGCTTGCCATTCTTGTCCAGGACCTTCAGGTCCAGGGATGCAGCGTACTTACGGCCGAGCTGGAAGATATGTCCCATTTCGATACCGCGTTCGGTACGTAGCGGTCCAGAACCGTCCGGCGCTGGGTCGCCTTCGCGGACCTTGACTGACTCGATGGTGCCGTCAAAGGAGAAGTCACGTTCAGCCACAAGCCCGAAGACATGCTTGCCCTTTTCATTGGCGCCGGTAATCCAGGTGGTTCCGGAAACAACGCGTGGATCTACTAGGTAGATGATGCCACTGGAAGCTTCGGTACCAAGTACCTGCTGATCTAGTCCGTTGCCTGGGCCAATGTAGCCTGCGATCAGTTCCGGGTGCTTCGCAAGGTCTTCGGCGTTAGCCGCTTCGACAGCTACTTCTCCGTTGATCTCCAACGCAAGGCCGATGGTTGCTTCGGCACGCTTAAAGTCGACCTGACGGTCACCTGGTATACCGATAACAACCACGTGACGGTTGCCTTCTGGATCAATGACAGCGACAACAACGTTTTTCAGGGTGTCAGCTGCGGTCCATTGGCCTTCGGCGCGCGGGCGCAGCTGGTTAGCCACCTCAACCAAGGTCTCGATGGTTGGAGTATCTGGGGTGTCCAGCACTTCGAAGGCCGCTGCATCGCTGAAATCAATTGCTTCTGGAACCACGGTGGTCACTGCCTCGACGTTCGCGGCATAACCGCCTGGCGAACGCACGAAGGTATCTTCGCCAACAGCTGTTGGGTGCAAGAATTCTTCAGACTTGGACCCACCCATGGCACCGGCCTGCGCGAAGACAGGAACAACTTCAAGGCCCAAACGTTCGAAGATTCGGACGTAGGCGCCTCGGTGCGCAACATAAGCTTCGTCTAGGCCCTCATCATCAATGTTGAAGGAGTAAGAATCCTTCATGATGAATTCGCGACCACGCAACAGACCGGCACGTGGACGAGCTTCGTCACGGTACTTATTCTGAATCTGGTACAGGTACGCCGGAAGGTCCTTGTAGGAGGAGTACAAGTCCTTGACCAACAAGGTGAACATTTCCTCGTGGGTTGGAGCCAGTAGGTAATCGGCTCCCTTACGGTCCTTCAGACGGAACAGGCCTTCGCCGTATTCGGTCCAGCGACCGGTCTGCTCATAAGGTTCACGCGGTAACAATGCCGGGAAGTGAACTTCTTGAGCGCCAATGGCGTTCATTTCTTCACGAACAATGGCCTCTACCCGAGCAAGCACCTTCAAGCCCAGTGGCAGCCAGGTGTAAATGCCCGGTGCTGCGCGGCGAATATACCCGGCACGAACTAGCAGCTTATGGCTGTCTACTTCTGCTTCAACGGGATCTTCGCGCAAGGTGCGCAGGAACAGGGTGGAAAGCTTCAAAACCACGCGGGGGCGTCCTTTTCCGTCCGTCGACTCCCGAGGCGTTTTCGGGTGCCGACCAGCTATGCAAAATCAAATGGGTTTCGGCCACAATCTCGACCATCTTCAATCCTACCGCTTCCCGCCACTTGCCAATAAATTCAAGGGATATGCGAGATCGGGTTTCGCCGACAACGGCCTATAAATGACCTCGGCGGAGCCGTTTTCTACATGCTAATAACCTCGTTCTTCGGTTCCATCTTATTGATCCTTGCTACTAGAACCTGTTTTAGCGTTTCTTCGGTCACTTTTTGGTGTGAGTTTGAAAAGACTTTGATGCTCGGATGACAAAATCCCGGAGTCATTGGGTGAGAGGAACCCAACAGCCCTAATTCTCTGGAAAACGACTTGCGGCCATTTTAAGTTGCCTAAGCTCTCACTACCTTGAAGAGGACGTCTGCCCGTCCAGTTAGCACTTCTTTGACGACATATTCATTGATTCTGAAAATAGTATTCAGCCCACTCTATTTCAAATGAAATTCAGGATAAAGACCCTCAGCACGAATTCAGCGCATGCACAGCGGGCCCGGAGAAAGTACACAGTGCGTAATTTCTCCGGGCCCGCCTTAACCGAGGTTCAGAAGGAGCAGAACTCAGGATCGGTGATACGTCTCGGCGAGCGCATATACCGGGGTGGAAATGCCCTCGTATCTAGCCTTGAGTTGCAAGCCCAAATATTTGGAGTAGTGCCGTGACTGGTGCAGATTCCCACCGTGGAACCACAGGTTTTTGACCTTGGTGGGTTTCCACATATTGCGCAATTCTCCCTGCCATGGTCCGGGATCTTTAGCAGTGTCTGAGCCAAGTCCCCAGCATTTGCCGACTTCGTCAGCAACTTCTTGCGAGATCAGTCGAGCTGCCCAACCGTTCATCGAACCGTAACCGGTGGCGTAGACGACAGCGTCAGCTGGCAGTTCAGTTCCATCGACCAGCGCTACACTGTTTTCCGTCAGGTGAGACACTTCCCCTTTGGCCAGTGCAATAGAGCCGTCGGCAACCAGCTCGCTGGCACCGATGTTGATGTAATAGCCAGAGCCACGACGCAAGTACTTCAAAAACAGTCCCGAGTCGTCATCTCCGAAGTCGAGGTCAAACCCTGCGTCCTCTAGGGATTGGTAGAAATCTGCGTCTTGCTCGCGAATCTGGGCGAAGGCCGGCTTATGGAACTCGGGAAGAACCTTATATGGGATAGAGGCAAAGATCAGGTCTGCTTGATTATGGTCAATTCCCGCAGCTAAAGCTTCCTCAGAATATAGTGGGCCGAGTACGTTGTTCATCAGCGACTCCGATCGAACAATGTGCGTGCTCGAACGCTGCACCATGGTGGGGTGCGCACCGTTTTGAACTAGATCCGCGCAGATGTCATGCGCGGAATTATTAGCACCAATCACCACCACGTTCTTACCTGCAAATCGTTCACCGCCGGCATGTTGTGATGAGTGGTTCTGCTCGCCGGTAAATACTTCAGTTCCAGGATATTGCGGGACATTAGGAATACCCGACATTCCCGTGGCGATTACCAACTGCGTGGGGCGTAAAGTCAGAGGCACGCCATCACGTTCAACCTCTACGATCCACCCTTCCCCTTCTGGATCTTGCCTGGCGCTGGTTGCTTCGGTCAGTGACCAATAATTCAGTTCCATGAGCTTTGTGTAGCTTTCCAACCAGTCGCCCATTTTGTCTTTGGGAGTGAATACTGGCCAGTGATCGGGGAACTGGATGTAAGGCATATGGTCATACCAGACTGGGTCATGCAGGGCCAGTGAATGGTACCGCGAACGCCATTGGTCACCTGGTCGCGCCAGCTTGTCGATAACCAGTGCTGGCACGCCCATCCGTTTGAGCCGGGCGGCCAAACCAATGCCTCCTTGTCCCCCACCGATAATGAGCGTGTAGGGCTGCTCGGTGATTCCTAGCGATTGCTGTTCAGCGATACGGCGGTCCAACCAATTTTCTTTGCTCATGCTCGAACCGTGCTCCGCCCCCAGTTCACGGCGGGCGCCGGCAGGTTCGGGATGTTCGCGCAGTGACTGCGCGGTACTGAGCAAGGTCCAGCAACGACCATCACGTAAGCGAAGGAGCCCAAGACCTTCAAAGGCATCGTTGTGAAAGGTAAACCAAGCTTCTATGACCCCGTCAGCATCCGCAGCACTGGTGATCTCCAGATTTCGCGGCCAGGCACCGCGTTCGACTCCCAGTAGCATCTTCGCAATGTCTTCCCGCCCTTCGCTGGTGTGCAGGTTCCAAGTCAGGGAGGTGAGGTCTCGCCAGTAGCATTCGTCATCGAACAATTGCACGGCTTCTTGAACATCCCCTGCGTCAAGTGTTCGCTGCAGGTCTTGGCACCACTGTTGAGCCTGCGTTAGCGGATCGTTGTTCGCCATTCTCATCACTTCAATTCTTCGGGAGTCCGGGAAATGATGCGGCAATATTGCCGCGCTGAAGCAAGGCTATGAGCTGGATCACAAAGAGAAAGTGTTGCAATAGGTTGCAACCATCAAATTAGACCCCCCGAATTACTGGAACTACCAACCGATAAGGTCTGGAGGCGATCAGCCCAGGCAGCTTAGCGCGCAACCGTGAGAGTTCCGCACGAATCGTGACGCTAGCAGTGCCTGCCGGCCATAGATTCTGCAACGTCACGGAACTTACACCCGTTGGACAGGCCGCCAGAAGTTGCACAATTTGCCAATGCTTGGCACTGAGCCCAATACGCGTTGGTCCGCTGGTGCTATGCACAACCGCCTGGTGAATCAGCGAATCGTTGAGTTCCAGAGTGATCTCTTCATGTGCGCGCTGCAACAGCCAACCACCCAAGATACGTTGCACGTCCACGGCACCAACACCAGCAACCCATTGTCGTCCTTCCTCCATTCCGGCGGGGATCGAGATCCTTCCGTCAACGTCATAGCCCCGAGACGTGGCCACTGAGCCCTGAGTATCCACTAACAGATATTCAGTTTCTGGCAGTGAAGTTGTTAATTCGAGACGTTGCATCCGTAACAGATGCTCGGTACGTAGGACCGATTGCGCTTCACGCGCCACCGAGGAAACCAGTGCCAAAGAGTGTGGGTGTGCTGTCCGATATGACCCGGCCAAGGTCACCGCACCGACTAGAGAAGAGTTTCCTGGATTGCTCAGTGGCGCCGAGGTGCACACCCAGGAATGTTGTTCTTCACGGGCATGCTCTGGCCCAAAGATTTGCACTGGCGCCCGCTCAGCCATAGCGGCCCCAATACCGTTGGTTCCCACATCGCTTTCACGCCACCTTGCACCGGCGACAAATCCGATTCCGTCGCTGCGTCGACGAACCATCGAGGGACCAAGTACCCAGAGCACGTATCCTTGGCTGTCGGAAATCACGAGTTGATTGCCAGCCTGCGTAGCAAGCGGAAGGAGCCGATCTTTAAAAAGACCCACTAGCGAACTCAATTCGTCGTTTGATTCCCTCCGCTCCTGCAAGGCAACTGCCGCCAAAGGAACAATGTCGTTTACCTGCGCCCCGGCCCGCCCCCAAGAACGTGCGACCACCGGACGAACCACTGAGGGAATCTGTGTTCCTTCTGCCCACCGCTGATGCAGGGCTTTGAGATCTCTCGCCTTGATCATAGGATCTTCACCGGCAGTTAGCGCTGCTTGATATGTCGCTTCGGAGTGGCGGCGGTTCACAGTCATTTATTGAGAATGTCACGCAGCGCATTGGATGAGAAGGATTTTCTCTAAATTACGTTCTGTAGCCCGGATTCTGTGTGGCAACCGGTGCTATCAGCTATTTAGTTAGTTCTCCGCAGACCAAAAATGCCGCCTGAACCCTTCAGCGGGCACAAGCGGCATTCATGAGAACTTTTGTAACTACTGAGCTTTGTTCAGCTCGGCAACAGCCACATTCAATTCTTTTGTTAGTTCATCTAGCTTGGTTTTCTCGTCTTCGACCTCGCCAGAGTAGGCGACAGAAACCATGTTCGGGCCAACGAAGCCCTGAAGCGTCAGGCTGCCCATGGGAACCTCCTTGCCATCCATCGAAATATTCGACTTGGTGGCGACAGTCAGGTCCGCATCCGAAGTAGCATCGAGAATTTCGGCAGTAGCGTTCAGCTTCATGCCCTGCATCTCCATGGAGAACTTATCGCACCCCTGTAGATCCTTAGTTTCCGCAGCCTTCTTGGCCGTCGCCAGCTTAGCGTCATCCTCGTAGGATGCAACGCTGTAGCTGGTTGATTCGCCAGTCTTTTCACCGGCAACGATGGCCGTAGCCATGTTAATGCCCGTGATATCTAGCGAGCTTTGCTGAACAACTAGATCGGCACATTCAGCTGGTTCGATCTTCATGCTCTCGACCAGTTTTTTGGCCTGAGGCAGGGACTCAGCGATCGCGGCACTATCGATGACCTGTGCGCCGGATTCATCAGCCACAAGCTTTTCGACAATCGTCTTGACTGCAGCCGCGTCCAAAGGTTCTGCCGCTACGGCTTCCTGTGTAGCCTGGGCGTCCCCCGAGGCTGCGGGAGCATCCGTGCCCGCATCGGCACAACCCGTTAGCCCGGGTATTTCATGAAGGCCGGTAGTCATTAACTGACTTAAAAGATGAAAAGGTGACCTGAACTGGGAAAATGGGAGTGTCTAAGCTTCCAAAATACCCGTTCGAAGGATCACCTTTTCTGTGAACTATTCTACCCACGTTTTCCCTGCCATCTCGACCCAACTCACCGGCCAAACCTTGGTCTCCCATGCAGGGTTGTCGGTGCTGACCAGTTTCCTGAATGCGGTGGACTTCCGCCGCGTTTGCGAAGACAGGTTCAGCCAGTTCGTGCCAACCACCGCGACCCACCGGCCGGGAAAGATCCTCGGCGCCCTAGCTCTGTCCTTGGCGGCTGGCGGCGAGCAAGCCACAGATATTGACCAGCTACGAGCCGCACCAGAGCTCTTTGGCTCCGTGGCGTCGGATGCCACGGTCAGCCGGTTCATGGGCCGGATCAAAGATCAGCCAGAAGCTTTCTCCTACGGGTTCGCCACCATGACCCGCAGCCTGCGCACCAAAGTCTGGAATGCTGCCGGGCCGCGGAATCCTGCCCGGCAGGCCACGGCAAAGAACCCTTTAACCATCGACATTGATGCCTCGTTGGTGCACGTTCATTCCGAGAAACAAAATAGTGCTGGCACCTACAAAGGCGGATACGGGTTCTCACCGATGATCGCCATGGCAGACTATGGCAAAGCCAACGGCACCGGCGAAGTCCTCGCCGTGCAGTTGCGCCCAGGCAACCGGGGCGCGAATTCCGCCGCCTCGCATATCGAGGTGCTCAGCCAAGCCCTAGCCCAACTGCCTGAAAATTTCTATGACGAGGACGGGAACCTTCGTGGTGAGAAGATCTTGGTCCGTACCGACAGTGCCGGCTCTTCCCGCGAGTTCTTGCACCATCTGGATTCATTGGGGGTCCAATTCTCCACCTCGTATTCTTTGCCGGTGCTCAAGGAGCGGTTTATCCGGTGGATCGATGAGAAGAAGTACTGGGAACCAGCGCTGGACGCTGATGGTGGTCAACGAGATAACGCGTGGGTGATTGATGCAACGAAGGTCTTGGAGTTGAGGCAATACCCGCCTGGAACTCGGATTTACCTACGTGCTGAGCCGTTGCATCCCGGGGCGAAAGCGAACCTGTTCGATACGGACGGCAACCGGGTGACCGCGTTCTTGACCAACAGCCCACGGTTCAACGTGGCGTTCCTCGATGCCCGGCATCGGGCGCGTGGCAGGTGCGAAAATCGGATCAAAACGTTGAAGAATACGGGGTTGGGCAAGCTGCCGTATTGGTCTTTTGCGGCGAATCAGGCATGGGCGGACCTGGCGATGTTCGCGGTCAATTTGGTGTCTTGGCTGCAGCTGGCGGTGCTGCCTGGTGGTCATGAGGCTTCGGTGTGGGATTTGAAGCGGTGGCGGTACCGGTTGTTCTCGATGGCAGGGAAAATCGTTTCAGGTGGTCGGCAACGCCGGCTGTTGATCCCGGCGAGAGCGCCAGAAGCACAGTTGCTATGCCAGTTGCAGGAGGGTATCGGCAAGCTGTTCCAGCGGTGGCGGCACGGATTGCTGACTGCCTGAACGGGAAGTAGCTGTTCCCCTTGTTTCTTAGGTTTTGAAAGGCTATTTTGGTCCGGGTGCGTGGAGCCTGGCATTCAGCGTCGGTGGTTCAGGCGCCCTTTGGCGCGGACTGAATCAGGAACGGCCACCGGGAATCCATTGGTAGAGGATTTCGGCAGCCGTTGGATAACTGATGAAAGATCTGGGTTAGAGCGAGCGCGCCAGCAAGTGGAAGTAACCACAGTGAGCGTTTTTTCATGATTCAATCCTCACGTCGAGTAGCTGTCGCTTCCACTGTATTTGAATATTGGTTAGAAATAAAAGACATTCGTGGGTTTATTGCACCGATTTGATTTCGTCAAACGCTTCACTTCACCGATAGTGACAACTCTTCACGCAAAAAGGCTCTGGAACTTGCTTGAGGAATCCGAAAATTCACACTGGGCAAGTAGGAGTACCCAAAGTAATTTTTCAGGCTCCACACCGCATCCCGAGTTACTGTCTCAATTTCCGCATTTGGACATAGGTTAGAAATAAAGAAGCACTTCGCATTTATTGCAGTTCTTTGATTTCCTCAAATGCTTGATCCGCTAGCTGCATTGCTTCACCGGCAAGTAATGGCGCTTCCACAGTACCGCTAGAAAAAGTCACCAGTACGAAGTTGTTTCCTTCAAGGGCTTGAACCGCGACGGAATTCAAGTGCTGATCTGCCCCGACTTTCATCTGCGTAGCCATGGTCAGTGACTGATTCGCAGTGGAATCAAGCTTCAGGATCTGTCTGTCCGCGTTGACATCCTGCCCAGAAACACTCACCGTGATGGTTTCGCAGCCATCTATATTAGGTAACTTTAAGGCCTCTGAGATCTTTGTGCGCGTGGCGTCATCCGTAATCGAGAAAATTTGGATTACTTTACCGGTAGCGTCACCTTGGACTGTGGCTGAAGCCGCTACAGTCCCCGTCAGGTCGGTGACGCTATATTTTTCCTGCTCTTTGGCACATTTTTCAGGTTTGATTCCGCTCGCACCAGACATGCTCTTAGCCTGTTCCAACTGGGGTTTCATTACCTCGTTGTCCAAGATCTGGGCTGAAGAGTCATCCCCCACCAACTTAGTGACCACGTTCTTAACCTGGTCTGCTGACAGCGTCTTACCTGACTTCGGCTCTTGTTGCTGCGACGGCTGGGAGCTCGGTGCGGAGGATGCCGCATCGTCCCCACCGCTTGAGGAACAACCGCTCAGGGCCAGCATCGCGGCCAGGGGAAGTATCCATAGGGAACGTTTAGTCATTGGTCATCCTTAGAATGTGCCACGGGCTACAGCCGGGCTGGAAGTACAAGATTTTGTGAAGCCAACAAAAGGCTATTCGAGTTCCTCAAACAGCGCGTCTATACGTTCTGCGCCATGTTGAAGTTGTTCTTGAGTCTGTTTCGCCGAGGTTTGCTGCTGGAAACTAATCATGACGTTGCCACGAGCGGCACGGATTACCAGCTGCTGTTGCGTCGTCGATCCGTCACTGCTGGTAACCACATATGCGTCGTTTAGCTCGGCTTTGGTCTTCAAAGACTGTTTCGCCAAATGATAAGCACGTGTTTTTCCATCAATGGTCACCGAGTATCTAGCGCATTCACCACTAGCTTTCGATTCGCTTTCCCACTGGTTTTTTAGTGCTTGGACTTCTTGGTAGACGGCTACCGTTAGATAACGGTCATCAAACTGTACCGCTGCCATTTTTGAATTTGCTAGCTGTTCGGTAACCGGGGCAGCAAAGGTAACACCGCACTTACTCGGCGATACGCTCAGCCCTTCAATCCATGCTTGGGCTTCTGGGATGCTCTTCCGCAATTTCGCGTCAGAAATGACCTCTGCCTTGGAATCATCTTTGACGAATTCCTTCAAATGATTTTCAAGTTCGTCTGCGTTAATTTGCAAAGCGGTGCCGGAAGTTTCTTCGGTCGGTTCAGCCGGTGTGCTGCATCCGCTAAGCAACAGTCCGGCGAGGCAAAGCCCCGAGACAAAGTAGAGTTTGGTGCGTCTGGCTAGAGCCACAGAATTTCCCGTCACGATAGTTACTGTCCTCGAGTCTAGAAGACGGGAGCCTACTCATCGTGGATTGTGACCATAGAAGGTGACAGAAGGCCGTATTTAGGGGCTAGAAGAGGATAGTTGCAAAAGTTCCAACCTGCTCAAAACCAACGCGTTCGTAGGACCTGATAGCAGCTTGGTTGAAGTCGTTGACATAGAGACTGACAGTTGGAGCAAATCGTAGGGCGTAAGCAACCGTGGCCGCCATATATCCAGCGGACATGCCCTGACCTCGATATCGGGGACTGATCCACACTCCCTGAATCTGCACTGCAGCAGTGGTGACCGTGCCCAGATCCGCTTTGAAGATGATCTCACCGTATTCATCAGTGTCGATGAGCGTATGGCCTTCACGAATCAACTGGCGTACCCGGCTGCGGTAGTACCCTCCGCCATTTTCTAACGGGGAATATCCGAGCTCCTCTTCAAACATGGCAGCACTGGCCGGTAAGACGAGGTCAAAGTCCTGCAAAGTAGCCACACGCAGCGAACGTATCGCCACCGCTTCAGAACGGCGGCGGATACTCATCATTGGTTGATTTTCTCGTACGTCAAAAAAATCTTGCGGACCGGTAGCAAGCACTTCACGCATAGCCAAGACGGTTTGCGCTGGTCCGAACACCGAAGCGAAGCGTTGTCTGGTGTCTAACGCATATTGGGCGTAGGCACGAGCATGTTCATTGCTCATGGCGGTAGGCGCAATATTTGCACCCACCCAGCAGGCTGATTCCAACCCGTCCTCGCCGTTAATGCCCAGCAAGTGCGCGAACCCATCTGGGACGGCAGAACGGTGCAGAGCAAGCTGGGAACGAGTAAAGATATTGGCGACAGGGTCTTGATCAAGCAATGCGAGTAGGGCCGCAGTGTCCCTGCGGCCCAACACTCGAACTTCCCCCGGTGGGCTCTGTCTAGCTGACGGAGACCACGGGAGAACCCGAGGTAGGATTCTCGTCATTGTCCAGATCCATCTGTTCAGCTAAACGATTAGCCTCTTCAATGAGAGTTTCGACAATCTGGTCTTCGGGGACGGTCTTGATGACCTCGCCCTTGACGAAGATCTGTCCCTTACCGTTACCGGAAGCAACTCCAAGGTCAGCGTCACGAGCCTCGCCTGGGCCGTTGACAACACAACCCATCACTGCAACGCGCAATGGAGCCTTCATACCCTCTAGGCCAGCGGTGACCTTTTCAGCCAACGTGTAAACGTCGACCTGTGCACGACCACACGATGGGCAGGAAACAATGTCGAGCTTACGGGGACGCAAGTTCAACGATTCAAGAATTTGGTTGCCCACCTTGACCTCTTCGACCGGAGGGGCCGAGAGCGAGACACGAATAGTGTCACCAATGCCACGCGAGAGCAAGGAACCGAAGGCCACAGACGACTTGATAGTTCCTTGGAAGGTAGGACCTGCTTCGGTCACACCTAGGTGCAAGGGCCAATCTCCAGATTCAGCCAAAAGCTCGTAGGCACGAACCATGATGACCGGATCGCTGTGCTTGACCGAAATCTTAAAGTCGTGGAACCCATGCTCTTCAAAGAGGGAAGCTTCCCAAATGGCTGATTCGACCAATGCTTCTGGGGTCGCCTTGCCATACTTTTTCAGCAGTTTCGGGTGCAGCGATCCACCGTTGACACCGATACGGATCGAGGTACCGTGATCTTTCGCAGCAGCTGCGATTTCTTTGACCTGGTCATCAAACTTGCGAATGTTGCCTGGGTTTACACGAACAGCTCCGCAGCCAGCCTCGATCGCAGCAAAAACATACTTCGGCTGGAAGTGGATGTCAGCAATGACCGGGATCTGCGATTTCATCGCAATAATCGGCAACGCCTCAGCATCTTTATCGGTCGGGCATGCGATGCGCACGATATCGCAACCGGCGGCCGTCACCTCGGCGATCTGCTGCAAAGTTGCGTTGATGTCATAAGTCTTGGTGGTAGTCATCGTCTGTACGCTGATGGGCGAGTTCGAACCAATGCCCACACTGCCGACATTAAACTGACGAGTCTTACGACGTGGAGTAATTACCGGCGGTGGTGCCGCCGGCATGCCGAGTTTGACCGACGTCAATGGATGCCTCCGAAGTGATTGTAGGTTTTTCTATACCAAGTATCGCACCGTCTGGCGTGCTAGTGGTAAGGATGCGAGAAAAGCCACGACGAGGCCGTGGCTTTTCTCGCAAATTCACGAATAAAAACTTAGTTAGCTTCGGCTACGGTGCGAATGTTTGCCAGTACTTCGGCAACCTGCCCAACAACTTCGGCGTCATCCTTCGGGTGAAGTTCAGCAAAACGAACAACAGAGTTAGGGATGGAAAGTTTTACGTCTTCCAAAACGTTTGCTCCGGCGATGGTCAGTGCCTTGCGAGCCTCATCCTGAGCCCATACGCCGCCGTACTGGCCGAAAGCGGTACCAATGACCGCAGATGGCTTGTCCTTCACAGCACCAGTGCCGAAGGGACGGGACAGCCAATCGATGGCGTTCTTTAGTACCGCTGGCATGGTGCCGTTGTATTCAGGGGAAATCAGCAAGAGCGCGTCTGCTTCACCGGCTGCAGCGCGAAGCGCCTGGGCAGATGCTGGCACAGCACCCTCAACATCGTGGTCTTCGTTGTAAAACGGAAGGCTTTCAAGGCCCGAGTAAACGCTGACTTCAACGCCTTCTGGTGAGTTCAACACGGTTGCTTCGGCAAGCTGCTGATTTGTTGAACCTGCACGAAGGGAACCGACCAGGGTAAGGACCTTAGCCCAGGTATTTCATGA